>NZ_NXBD01000021.1:0-137611 GCF_002383965.1 Campylobacter sp. 110
ATTCTCCTGCATCATCATCACTAAATTTCATACCAAAAAGAAGTTCTAACTCATCGCTTGTGCTAAATTTACCTTCTAATAGTTTTTTTACAAGCTCGTTTCTTACATTATCATCTTTGTAAGTTTCTTTGTTTTTACTTTCTGCTTGTATAGGTTTAAAAGGCTTTTCTTTGTCTTCTTCTGAAGTTTCTTTGTTATTTGTATTTTTTAAAGGATTGCTATAATCTACACCTTTTGCCTTTTCTGTTTCTTCTAGTGATTTTACAAACTCATCGTGCCTTTGTTTAAAATCAAGATATTTAGTTTTAAATTCTTCTAGGCTCATATTAGAATTAATAAGCTTATTGTATTCATCTCCTAAATTCTCAATAGTTTTTATTAGTTTATCATCTCCTAAATTTTTAGCTCTATTTATATAATTCCATATTGATAAACTATCTCCCATAGGATTGCCCCAGCCATCTTGCTCGTAGGAATATTTTAAGGGATTTTTATTCATAAAGGACAAAAATTCTTTTATTTCATTGTTGTCCGTATCGCTATTAAGTCCAGCTAATTTACCCAGTAAGGTTGTTTGTCCTTTAATTGTGCTAAGATTATTTATAAAAAACGCAATTAAAGCACCACCTTTAGATATTTTGTTATCATGTATTTGATATTTATTAGAACCCAAATCCGCTATATTTTTATCAGCAAGCTTCCAAATGAAAGCATTATCGCTTTGTAATTCTTGCCAATAATTTACCCCATCTTTTTGGGATAGATTTTTTAAATCCTGTTCTTGAAAGCTTTCTCCTAATCCCTTATCTTTAACAAAAGAAGAAAAAGAGTTATAAGCATCTCCTATTGTTTTGGCAATGTCTATTTGAGAGTAAAAAGGTTGTCTTTTAATAAAGTTATTTACAAAATTATTTAAACCATCTGCATAAATCTTATAATCTTTTGGAATACCTGCTTTCTCATTAAAATCGCTTGTAAAAAAGCCATCTTTATCTACGCCATAACCTAAAATTTTATCTACCGCTTGTGATTTATCACTTACAAGGTTATTATTTGCTATGACATTAGATGATTTTGTATTTGAGGTATTATTTGTGTAATTGTAGTTTGAATAAGAATTTATACCATTAATCATTTTTGCCTTCCTGTAAGTAAAGTTTTATTTATAAGATAAATCGGCAAAAATGATTTTTTCATAAGTTTTTTATCTTCTAGCTCTAGCAGTCCAGCCACCAAGTTGGCTTTCCATATATTCTTTATATTTATTAGCCATTTCTTTAATAATCATATTGTTATTTAACATTGAGCTAGAATTAAATTTATACATTTGATAAGTATTTGGATCATAAGCACCTACCCCATAAGTGAAAAGCACATAAGGTTGTCCTAAGTCAGAAACTTTTACTTGTCTTTTAACAATGTAAGTAGGAAGCAAAGAGAGCGAGTTTTGTGTTACTTGCAAAAATGCTATTAATCTATTTTTACTAGGATTTGAGCAAGATGTTTGATCTATGCCACAAAGTCCTTGTGGTGCATTAGTATTCCCTTTAAGATAATTTGCTATATATTGTAATTCTCCTTTTTCATCTCATCTAAATTAAGAGCCTTAACTCCTTGAGAATTATCACTTAAAGCACCATTACTAACTTTAGCTAAAAAATCCCCAGCAAAAGCAGAACTTGCCAACAAAGAACCTAAAATCAATGAACTTGCTAATTTTTTAAGCATAATTTCTCCTTATTTAATTATTTTACTCTTTATTTGAATAATATCACAAATTATATATTAAAATCAAATTTTTTATTTGGAACATTCATTGCTTTTAAAAAAATTTGAAAATATTTAGAAAGGTAACAATGAAAAAGATTTATTTAGTATTTATGGTTTTAGTTAATTGTGTTTTTGCTAGTGATGAACTAAATATAGACAGTTTATTTAAAAAGCAAATAGGCTTAAGAAGCATTACAAGCTTTTCTTTACTTAGCACAGGAAATGCAAACTCGTATTCTCTTTATCCTAATATAACAATAGGCGGAGATCCTACAATTTGGAATGATACAAAGCAAGTGTTTTTAACTCAAACTTTCATTTATACCCTAACACCTAAGTTTGACATACTTATTTCAGGGGGCGGAAGTTATGCAAGACAAGAATATACAAACTTTTTTACAAATGAGTATTCTAGTAAAAACAGAATAGGTTTTGATAGTTTATGGCTAGGTTTTATTTATACAGGCGATAGCATTGCAGATTTAATTCCACAAATTACCTTTCAAACTGCAGTTGTTCAAAGAGAAAAAGCAATCAATCAAACCAAAAACTTTTATCTAAAATCACAAAGCTTACAAGCTAGTTTAAGGGGATATAGCGATCCTGTGGTTTATAGTATTTATACAGGATTTGGTTATAATCAATCAAGAAAATTTAAAACCCTTAAAATAGAGTATGGAAATAGTATTTATGTGGGTGGGGATTTATCTATTATTCTAAGTCCTAAAATTACTTTAGATTTAGGAGCAGAGCAAAGATTTCAAATGAAACAAAAAATCAATGGCTATCAAAATTCTGAAGTGCGTTCTATTCCAACTTTAAGTTTAGGTTCTACTTATAGCATTAATTCAGATACCGCAGTTTCTGTTAATGCTAGTTTTGGAGGAAGCTCTGCTTCTCCTGATAGCATATTTGGGATAAGCTTATGGAAAAAATTCTAAAAATTTTATTATTTTTTACCCATTCTTGCTTTGAGTGCAAAAGCCGAATGGGTAGTTAAGTCTTATCAAGAAATTAAAAACGAAAGAGTAATAAGACAAACTTATGAGCAATCTTGTGGGGCTTCATCTTTAGCAACTTTACTTAATATACTTGATGATCAAAAAAAGTTTGATGAACTTGAACTTTTAAAGATTATGAGCGGACAAGAACTTTATACGGATATGGTAAGCTTTGCAGATTTAAGCGATGCAGTTAAAAAACTGGGCTTTCAAAGCAATTCATATCAAATCAATAGAGAAAACTTGGATAAACTTGTAAATATTCCAATGCTTGTAAAAATTGAAGATGATCCACGCTTTCCACATTTTGTGGTAATTATTAATCATAAAGGTAATTATTTACAAGTGCTTGATCCAAGTCATGGAGAATATATAAGTTCCAAAAATCAATTTTTTAGTATTTGGGATAGATATAATAAAGGCGGTTATGCTTTAATTGTTGCTCCTAAAAAAGAGTTAAAACCTTTCAAACTAAACACTCCAAAATCTTTACATTTTGATTTTAGACCTTTTAGTTTGTTTTAGTTTTAATTCGTTTATATTTATTATTCTTAATTTGTAGGCTAAAACTTTTTATCTTAGTTGTTCTAATCTTTCTTTTTTAGAACCAATTTCTGTAATTTGAACGCCGAAGTTACCATCGACAATTACTACCTCGCCATAAGCAATTCTTTTATCCCCAATTAAAATTTCAAGCGGATCGTTTGCAAGTTGATTAAGCTCCACAACTGAACCTATATCCATAGTTAAAACATCTTTTAAAAGCATTTTTTTATTGCCTATACGCACACGAACAGGCAAACGCACATCCATGATAAGATTGATATTTTTAAGCTCTTCGCTAAGCATTATCGCTTTTTCTTCAGTATTGTGATTAGAATCAGCGCTTGTATTTCCTGTTTCAGCAGGTTTCCCGCTTAGGATGTTATGAAGTGTTTGATCCATAGCTAAAGAAACTTGTTCTTCTAAATCGCCTATTTTTACATCATATAAAAATAATTTTTTAAAATCTTTAAAATCTACGCTTTCGGGCACAAATTCACAAGATTCTATGCTAAAATCCATTTTTGGAATGTCTTTTTGGGCTCCTAAGGTTGTAGAAAATGCTGAAACGATGTTTTGGATAGCTTCTTTAGCTGCATCCATTTCATCAGGACCTAGTTTATCGTTTTTGGTGATCTCTTCTTCACCCATCATCCATTCACCAATAGCACTCATTAAAACAGCACCAGCTAAAATTCCTATTTTTCCACCATTTGCTATATTAAATATAGCATACACTAAAGGTGCTTTTAAAGTATCGCTTGTATTGACATCAAATTCTTTATATTCGCTAAATTCAGCACTTTTTCCTGTTAAACCTTCAATAGTGCTGATGCATTCATTTGTAAACATTTTTAAAAAATCATTGATCATATTTCTTCATCCTCCTCTTCAGGCTCATCATAAACACTGGCTTTAGCTTTACGCTCTTCTTCGTATTTTTCCAAAATTTCTTTGATTTCATCTTTATCTGTGCGTATAAGTTCTAAAATTTTAATAGATTTTCTAAAACGATGCAATCCAATTTGTGCTAAGAAAACATCTTTTTTATCTATGCTTACTATAGCTTTATCGTCTGCTTCTCTATCAAGCCTTAAAATATCGCCTTGTTTAAGTTCTAAAAATTCATGAACATTAATTAAGGTTTTTCCTAAAATTGCCTCATATACCACTTCAGCACGACCGATGAGAGTTTTAAGCTCTTTATTACGCGATTTTTTAGCCGAAGTTTCACCCATCATAATATCACGGTTTGCTAAACGACTCAAGATACTTTCTAAATGGACAACAGGATAGCAGATATTTACCATACCGCTTGAATTTCCTATGATGATTTCCATCACCACCATGATAACGATTTCGTTTTGCGATACGATTTGTACAACATTGGGGCTTGATTCTTTAGCTTCTATACTAGGATAAATTTCAGTTACTGTAGCCCAGCTTTCTTTAAGTCTTTGCATGATGATACGCAAAATAGAATCAAGCAAATTAAGCTCTATATCAGTAAGCTCTCGCGAAGCCTCATAGCTATCGCCTTGACCTCCTAAAAGTCTATCTATCATAGGAAAAGCAATGCTTGGGTTAATCTCTAAAACGCAGTTTCCATCAAGAGGCTTGATAGAGAAAACGTTAAAGCTTGTAGGGCTTGGTAGCGACATCAAAAACTCACCATAAGTCATTTGATCCACCGAGTGAAGTTTGGTTTCAACAATACTTCTCATAATGGACGAAATTTGAGAAGCTAAATTTCTTGCTAGTTTATCGTGTATACCTTTAATTGTCCTAAGTTGCTCTTTAGATACCCTGTTTGGACGCTTAAAGTCATATACGACTACATTTCTTTCATCTTTTTCATCTTTTTCAGAGGCTATAGGCGTATCGGTATTATCATCGACAACTTCAAGTAGAGCGTCAATTTCTTCTTGGGAGAGTATTTCTGCCATTACACTAGCCTTTCTCTAAGTTTTTTTAAAAGTTTTTTATGAATTTGTGAAATTCTACTCTCGCTAATCTCTAAAATTTCACTAATCTCCTTAAGACTGAGCTCTTCATAATAATAAAGTTGGATAATGAGTTGATCGCGTTCTTTAAGATCTTCTAATACTTCGTGAATTTTTTCTAAAAGTTGTTCTTTTTCTAATTTTTCTAAAGTATCATCTTCATTATAAAGCTCTAATTGATCATCAATGGGTAAAGTATAGCTAACGGCATGTGCGATGCGCACTTCTTTAATCTTTTCTACATCCAAATCAAGCTTTTTAGCTAGATATTCATCATCAGGCTCTTCTTCATGTTCTCTAAAATATTCGTCGATTAAAATATCAATATCTTTAATGATTTTACGGTTATTGCGACTCATTACATCCAAAGAGCGTAAAAAATCAAGCATAGCGCCATTAACACGCTTTCTAGCAAATCCCCAAAAACTATCATTTTGCTCTTTATCGTAGCGGCGTGAAAGCTTGATCATTTCTTCAACGCCAATGCTAATTAGATCATTTACATCAATGCTAGAAGGCAAGCGTTCTTTTAGCCTAAAAGCCATTGCACGAAGTGCAGGCATATAGGATAAAACTAGCTGATCTTGTTCATCTTTTATCATTTGAGCATAGGCTTTAGGCGGCTCTTTTTGCATTTTTGCGTCTTTCTTTTGATTCGTTTTTCTTAAGCTCTTCTCTTTCTTCGTTAAGCTTTTCTAAGATTATATCCATTTTCTTTTCACGAATGACTAAGTCATTTATAATATTATTGCTAGTCTTTTCATAATCATGTTTATTGAAAATTCGCCCACTGATTTTTTTGATATCGATAAAATTCATAATAGCAATGTGTATAAAAACATAAAACATAAAAGTAATAAAACAAGTAAAAATTAAAATATCAAAAGCTTCTTCTATACTAATAATACTAAAAGCCAATCCTATAAAAAATCCGCAAACGGTGAAAAATGCTACATAATTTTCAGGTCTCATAATATCTTCTCTTTATTGCTTAGAATCGTTCGATGATTTTCCTAAAGAAATTTGAAAAACTTCGACTTGTGACATTATCAAGCACTTTCTGTTCCAATCTATATAAAAGCTTGGAAGCTAGGGCTTTAATCTCATCACTTGAGGCTGTGTTTTCATCGCTAAATAAAGTTCTTTTTTTAATACTACCACTTACATCTTTAGAAGCGCTTAAATGACCTAAGAATTCTAAATTTAAAGGATTTTTAATGTTTGCATCTGCAACTTTTTTAATATTTTCAAAAACTTTTAAAGCTTCATTTTCATTTTTTACAACATTAAAGAGCATTAGTAAATTTTCTTTTGTCTTAGAAGTGGTTTTAATGGTTGCATACGCATCGGTAATCGCAGCAGGATCAGGAACAGTTACTACTATAACTTCATCAGCCATTTCTAAAAAATTTAAAATATTTCCACCAATACCCGCACCTGTGTCGATGATAAGAAAATCAAGCTCATCTAAAATACTTGCTTGATTTAAAAATCTTTCATAAATGTTTTTATCGTTGTATTTTAAAATTTCATCACCGCTTTCACCAGGGATGAGCCATAAATTTGGCTTTACTTCGATCAAAATATCTTCTAAAGAGCATTCTCCGCGCAAAACATGTAAAAGATTTTTTTGAATGCGAACATTTAAAATAACATCAAGATTTGCTAAGCCAATATCTGCATCAAAAAGTCCTACTTTATATCCATTATTAGCAAGTACATTTGCCAAATTTGCGCTAATGGTGCTTTTGCCCACTCCACCTTTTCCACTTGTAATCGCTATAAAATGAGTGTTTTGTGATTTTTTTCCTCCATTTTGATTCATAAGGCTACGGAGTTTATTGGCTTGATTATTCATTATCTTTTCCTTTGTTAAAACCTTCTAAGATACAGCGAACTAAAAAATCGCTATTGGCTACTTCTATATCATCAGGCACTTCTTGTCCTGTAGAGAAAAAGCTTAGTGGGATATTAGTTTCATAAATTAAAGAGAAAATATTTCCAAAAACTTTGGTTTCATCAAATTTTGTGATGATAAGGGTGTCGATATTTAAAAATGAAAAATTTTTGTAAATTTCCATCAAGTCTTCGTGTTTGGTATTAGCAGAAACGACTAGACTAACATCAATTTCAGCGTTTGAATGCATAAGAAATTCTTTTGTTTTGGCAAGTTTGTTTTGATCGTATTGCGAATTTCCTATAGTATCGACTAAAATTACTTCGCAATTATTAAGACTTTTAATCGCCTCGTCCAAATCCTTTGGTTCTATACTATCGATGATAGGAAGTTTCATCATTTTTGCATATTGGAAAAGTTGTTCTACAGCACCGATTCTATAAGTATCTAAAGTGATTATACCTGTTTTATAGCGCTTATCTCCATAAGCATAGCGAAAAGCTAGCTTTGCTAAAGTTGTGGTTTTTCCAACACCTGTTGGGCCTACAAGCATCATAATTTTTTGTTTTTTGATTTCACTTTCTACCCTGCAAGGTAAAATATTTCTCAAAAGAGAATAAAAATATCGTTGCACAGCGTCTTTGTTTGTTTTCATAGCCGCAGGCATATTTTCTATAGTGGCTTTCATGATAGCTTCTAAATGCTTTTCAAGCATACCACTTTCTTTGGCTTTTTTGTAAATGGTTGCAAATTCAGGCGGGATGATAAGATTGTTGCGAGCTTCTGCTTTTTCATCCCACATCATGTCTGCGAGTAAATCGATTTTATCATTAAGCTTATTGATTTGTTTTTCAAAATTTTCTATTTTTTTATTATAGTTTGGATTGGGCACATAATTATCTACCAAAGGGGTATTGGTTACTTTTGAAATTTCATTGCTTACTTCACTTAAGCGTTCTTTAAAATCGTTAAAACCCATGGTGGGATTAGGATTGATTTTACTTTGTGGAAAGTCTTGGTAATTAGTGTCGCTAGTTTTGATTTTTGCTAAATTTGCCCTAGTATTTGAAAAATCAAGAATCACATCTTCATCTTCGTTATTTTGTGGTATTGAAGCATTGACTTTTTCTTCAAGATTTTGTTTTTCTAAAGTTTTAGCGATAGTTTTTTTAGGAGGTAAGGATTTCCCCATTTTTTTCAAATGCTCTTCATAATCACTCTCTTCTATAGCAACCATTACTTCATAAAGAGCAGCGCGGTTAAGTGTTTTGGGACGAATTTGTTTATTGGTAATAATTAAAGCTTTGTCGCCATAATCCTCTTTTACTTTCGGGATAATTTGCTCTGTATCTTCTACAGTAAAGGTATGGATAAGTTGTCCCATTTACAATCCTTTTGTTAAGCCCAAGGGCAAAATTACACTTATTCTTTGATTAGCCCCTATATGAGGCACCATACACCCCTCATCACGCTTGACTTTTTGTGAAAAATATAAAAGATCTAAATCAAGTGTTCTAGGAGCGTTTTTGAAAGTTCTTTTTCTTTTAAATTTAAGCTCATAAAAAAGTAAAACTTTCAAAAAAGCTCTTGCGTGTAGGTTTGTTTGTATAAGCATTGTTGCATTCGTAAAATCTTTTTGAGCTTTAAAACCAAAAGCTTCATTGATCAAAAATGGAGATGTGGCTAAAATTTTAAACCTTCTATCCTCCATCATTACACGAAAAAGCTTGTTAAACCTTTTTTTTTCTGGCTCTATATTGCTTCCTAGGCCTACTAGAGCAAGGTATTTAAATTCTTTTTTGTTTTGGCTAAAATAAGGAAAAAAACGGCTTGTTTCAAGTCGTCTTGCTCCTTTTATTTTTAGCATTTTTAATTTTGAGCCCCAGCTTGCATTTGCTGTGCTTGCGCAGCATGCAAATTTTTTACTTGCTCGCAAATTTGAATAATGCCCATTAAAGCTAAATGATAACCAAAAGGACCAAATCCTACTATAGATCCAGAACATACAGGAGCTATAAGGCTTTTTTGACGAAATTCTTCTCTGCGATAAACATTACTGATGTGTACTTCTATCGTAGGTAAAGCCACTGCAGAAATCGCATCGCGGATGGCTACTGAAGTATGAGTATAGCCTGCAGCATTAATGATTATACCATCTACTGTACCAAGACATTCTTGAATTTTATCTACAATTTCGCCTTCAAAATTGCTTTGAAAAAAATCTAATTCAACATTGTTTTGAGAAGCTGCCATCTTCATTTGAGTATGAATGTCTTCCATTTTCATTGCACCATAAATTCTAACTTCCCTTACGCCTAGCATATTGATATTTGGGCCTTGGATGACCATTATTTTCATAATTTTGCCTTAAAATTTTTATTTTTAACCTTTTATTATAACATTTTAAAATAAATTTTCGCTACAATGTGATTTTATTCAAGGAAAAAAAGAATGTATATAATCAGTGCAAAATATATCTTTTTATGTGACGAGCAATTTAGTATTTTAGAAAACAAAGCCTTTGTTTTTGAGAATGAAATTTTAGAATTAGGCGAATTAGAAGAATTAAAAAAACGATACCCAGAGGCTAAACTTATAAAAACAAGCCCTAATTGCGTCATTTTGCCTGCTTTTATCAATCCGCACACCCATTTAGAATTTAGCGCAAATTCGACTACTTTGCATTTTGGAGAATTTTTAATTTGGCTTAAAAGCGTGATGAACTCTCGTTCTATGTTAAATGAGCAAGCTAAAGAAGAGCTTATATTAAAAAACATTCAAAAAATGCAAAAAAGCGGTATAGGTACCATAGGTGAAATTTCAAGCTTTGGCAGCGATTTAAATCCTTGTGTTAGAGCAAGTCAAAATGGAATGCGTGTTGTATTTTTTAATGAAATTTTAGGCATAAATGAAGCCCAAATTCAAGATAAAAAACAAGAGTTTTTAACAAGATTTGAAAAATCTTTAAAATTTAAAGATGAGTTTTTTATACCTGCTATTTCTGTGCATTCTGCTTATTCAACTCATCCAGAGCTTGCAAAATTTGCAATCAATCTTGCTAAAAAGCAAAAGTTATTAATCAGTACGCATTTTTTAGAAAGTAAGGCTGAAAATGCTTGGCTTAAAGAGGCAAAAGGAGGGTTTAAAGAATGGTTTAAAAACTTTACGCCAGATCCTAAGCCACTTTATAAAGCTAGTGAATTTATTCAATTATTTAAAGGTGTTAGGACGCTTTTTACCCATTGTGTGTATTTAAAAGAAATGGATTTGCTTGATAAAAATTTACATTCTATTACTCATTGTGCTTTTTCAAATCGTCTTTTGAGTCAAAAAACATTTGATTTAAAAAAGGCTTTAAAAAGCGGCTTAAATATCCATTTGGGTACAGATGGTTTAAGTTCTAATATTTCTTTATCGATTTTAGATGAAATGCGTGCTAATTTGCTTGTGCATACAGATTTTGATTTGTTAAAATTAGCTCCTAAGCTTTTACAAATGGCAACGCTTTATCCAGCTAAAGCTTTAAATTTAAATTTAGGTGAAATCAAGCAAGGAAAAATGGCTGATTTTAGTGTATTTGAATTAGGAGAATGCAACAAGGAGCAAGCGCCATTGCAATTTATTTTAAATGCTAAAGAAGTGCAAAAAATATTTATAAAAGGAAAAGAATGCAAATTTTAAAATCATTTTTTAAGGGTTTGGGTAGCGTGATAAAATTTATCAATACTTATTTTAAAACTTTTGTTTTATTGTTGATCGTGATTTGGCTTTTGGCACCAAGCTCAAATTCAAGCTCATCATATGCAAATTTAGAACGCATTGACTTAAAAGGCGAGATATTAGATAGCTCAGAACTTTTGGAAAAAATTATCAGTGCTAAAAATAATGATAATATTAAAGGCGTGCTTTTTGTGATAGATTCTCCTGGGGGTGCTTTTGCTCCAAGTATGGAGCTAGCTTTGGCTATTAAGGATTTAAAGACTAAGAAACCTGTTATAGCTTATGCAAGTGGGACTATGGCGAGTGGGAGTTACTTGGCTGGAGTAGGAGCAAATAAAATTTTGGCAAATCCTGCTAGTTTTATAGGATCTATAGGTGTGATTATGCAGGGTGCTGATTTGAGTGAGTTGGCTAAGAAAATAGGGATTAAAGAACAAACCATACAAGCAGGGGAATTTAAGAGTGCAGGAACTTTTACAAGGGCTTGGAGTGAAGAAGAGAGAGAATTTTTGCAAAATTTGATTGATGAAAGTTATGATCTTTTTTCAGAATTTGTAGCCAAAGAACGCGATTTGGAATTAGATAAAAGAAAAGATTGGGCAAATGCAAGGGTGTTTTTAGCACAAAATGCAAAAGATTTAGGACTTATTGATGAATTAAGCAATTATGAAAATGCAAAAAAAGAACTTCAAGAACTTGCTAAAGTTTTAAATCCTGTTTGGAAAGAAGAGGGTAGAATCGATAGATTTTTAAATCGTTTAGAGAGTCAAAGTTCCAATTTTTTAGGTAAAGTGATAAGTGATACTGTGCTTAGATTGAATGCGAATTTTTTAGAATTAAAATAAAATAATTCTAAATTTTTTATATCTTATAGGAGAAAAAGCCTCTTATTCGTTTAACTTTTATAATATTTTTATGAAATAATTGTTTATATTTTAACTTAAAAGGAGCAGTACAATGAAAAAAAATATAGTCTTTTTTGAGGTTAGAGGCGGCAGCGATAAGGGTGAAGATGGCTATAGAAAAGATACTATGCCTATGGTAAATGCTTTAAAAGCTAAGGGTTGGAATGCCGAGGTGATTTTTTTTGAAGTAGGCAAAAAGAATGAAATTTATAACTATGTAAAAGAAAATTTTGATGGTTATGTTTCGCGTATTAATCCTGGCAATCTTAAAGAAGAAAATGAGTATTTTGATATGTTAAGAAAACTTTGCCAAGAAGGTCTTGTGGGTATGCCTCATCCTGATGCGATGATAGGTTATGGAGCAAAAGACGCTTTAACAAAACTTGCAGATACAGATCTTGTGCCAAGTGATACTTATGCATACTATGATATCAAGACTTTTAAAGAAAATTTTCCAAAAAGTTTAGCTAAGGGAGAAAGGGTTTTAAAACAAAATCGCGGTTCTACAGGTGAGGGAATTTGGCGTGTGAGTGTAGAGGGCGAAGTAAAAGGAGATATTTTGCCTTTAGATACTAAAATCAAATGTACCGAAGCAAAAGACAATCATGTAGAGCATAGAGAACTGGGTGAATTTATGGATTTTTGTGAGCAATACATTATAGGCGATAATGGTATGCTTGTAGATATGACTTTTTTACCACGCATTAAAGAAGGAGAGATAAGACTTTTAATGCTTTATAACACTCCTGTAAATGTAGTTCATAAAAAACCAGCTGAAGATGCCGATGCTTTTTCTGCAACGCTTTTTAGTGGGGCGCAATACCGCTATGATAAACCCGAGGATTGGCAAAATTTGGTAGATATGTTTTTAGGAGAACTTCCTAAGGTAAGGGAAAAATTAGGCAATTACGACTTACCATTGATTTGGACGGCTGATTTTATTTTAGATACTGATGAAAAGGGCAATGATAAATATGTTTTAGGCGAGATTAATTGTTCTTGTGTAGGCTTTACTTCTCATTTAGAACTTGCTGATGAAGTAGCTTTAAATATTATTAATATTGTAAGTAAAACTAAGGCTTAGTCTTTAGTTTAATGTCCATTTTATTATTGCAAAATGGACATTCTTTTTCTATTGTTTTTAAGTTTGAGCTATATTCTATCGGGAAAAAATTTTCACAAAATGAGCATTTTGTATCTTTGGTTAGTATAGGATAGGAATAGTCAAATTTATCCAAAATAAAATATTTTATTTTTTATCCATTAAATTTCCTTCTTTGTCTAACTTATACTTTAATTTATTATTTTAACGCATAAATAGTTAATTAGAAATTTGATGAATATTTTTTATAAAACTGTATGGCTTCTTTGCATTTTTTACATTTAAATTTTACGCCCTTAAGTTGAATTTTTTGATGAATTTCAAATGGTACATCATGCATTTGTTCTACGCATTCGCATGTATAAAGATAAACTGTATTTTCATCATCTTTTTCTTCTTTGACTTCTTCAAAGCTTACTTCCCCATCATCTTCAGAAGTTAAAGAAGATCTTCTGTATTGTTCAACTTTCATATCTTCATAAAGTATATGTTCTAAGAGAGAGCCATTTTTTAGAAACCGTGTAAAGTTTTTCTTTTAAATCATTGGTTGATTTTATGTTTTGTATAAGATAAGACATATCACGAATGATATTTTATGCATGATTTTGTGTTTATTTAAATAAGGATAATGAATTTCTTGCATGTAATCTTCTTCATTACTAAAATGTTTTTTCATATAGTTAAAAAGTTCTGTTAAAATTTCTTTGAGTTCTTCTCGTTTTGCAAATTTACAAACAGCACTTTCAACCTTGCTTGCAAGTTCAAAAAGTTTTTGGTGTTGAATGTCAATCATTGTGTCATGAATACTGTATTTTTCATTCCAAGTTGGAATTAGTTTTATCTAAAGGCACCTTCTTTAATTTTTATATTTAAAATTAATTTAATATATTTGAGTGAAATATTACATAATATTTTATTAAAATATTATTAATTAGAAATTATTTATTTTATTTATATTTATATAATATAAAAATATATATAATTAATATTAAAAATTAAGACTTACTGATTCTAGTATAGAATCAGTAAATAATAATATGTGCAATTTGTGGCCCATGAACGCCAAAAACAGTGATTAATTCTATATCTGCTGTTCTTGAAGGACCTGCGATAAATAAAATATTAGTAGGTAAAATTTCATTTTCTTTTTTTACTAAATTTAAAGCTTCGCTAAGGCTTTTTACTATGTCTTCTTTTTTTAATAACACTATACAAAGCTTAGGTGCAAGACTTAGCATTCTAGGTTGTCCCTTGCTTGAAGGTATCAAAGCAACGCCATGAGAGCTTACTCCAGCTCTTGCATGAACTATAGAAAAATCGCTATGAAAAACTTCATATCGTAAATTTTCAATTTCCTTATCAAAGCAAATTTTTTCTTCGGCTTGAATTTTGTTTAAATCTAAGCCTAAATCAGTGCCATATATCATTTTTTTGTAATTATATTTTGTGATAATTTCATTGATTTTTTCTTCCAAAGTTTCTTTAGTAGCGTTTTCAACAATGTATTTATTATCACTCATTTTTTGCTTCATTTCAGTTAAGGCATCTTCTTTTGTTTGAATATGCTCTACAGGATCTATACTGGCTTGATAAGTAAAATCTTTTGCTTCATAAGCTTCATTGAGTGCTGATAAAATTTTTTCTTTACTTTTGTTAGAAATTTCATTGATTTTACTCATAAATTACTCCTTCTATGGCCTGAATTTCTTTATATAGATCTTTTTTGATTTGAGGTAATTCTTTAAAAGCATACCATTTTTTAATCACTGGTAAAGCTCCTGATAAGTTTTGCACAAACCAATTAAAATAATGCGCTTTTGAAAGTGCAAAACGCCATCTTTCACCTTTTGTTGCTGCTTTTTTGAATTGCTTAAATGCAAAGGCTTCCATTGCATTATGATGGATATTTTTTGCACCCATAGGTGGATTTTCTCCTTGTCCTATCTTATCGCATCTTAGTTTTCTAATCAGATCAGCTAAAGGAATTTGCACCGGACAAACTTCTGAACAGCGTCCACAAAGCGAACAGAAATTTAAAATATCACCTGTGTGATCTATACCAAAAATATTTGGACTGATGACTTCACCAATAGGTCCTGGATAGGTGGTTTGATATGCGTGTCCGCCGATTTGATCATAAACAGGGCAAAAATTCATACAAGCCCCACATCGAATACAACGCAAAGCCTCATAATAATCTTTATGAGCTAGCATTTTGGTTCTATTGTGATCAAATAAAATCACATGCACTTCTTTTGGGCCATCTAAATCCCCATTTTTTCGTGGGCCTGTGATAATGTTGTTATAAGTAGGTATAAATTGTCCTGTGGCTGAAGGAGTAAGTAAAGAAACCATAGTTGCTGCATCTTCAAAGCTTTCCATAACTTTTTCTACACCACAAAGTGCGATGTGAATATCGGGTGCTGTGGTACACATTCTACCATTTCCCTCATTTTCTATAAGCCAAAAAGCCCCCTCTCTTGACATGGCAAAATTTACACCACTAAGTCCTAATTTTAAGCCTTCAAAGTCTTTTCTTAAATGATCTCTTGCTATGGCATTTAAGCTTTCAGGTTCGTCATTTTCTAATTTTGCACCAAGTTTATCTTTAAAAATTTGACCTATTTCGTGGCGATTTCTATGAATAGCAGGGACAACTATATGCAAAGGAGGTTCTTCATTAAGCTGTAAAATAAGCTCTCCAAGATCGGTTTCTATAGCTTTTAAACCTTTTTTTTCTAGGTAGTGATTTAGGCCTATTTCTTCACTTGCCATTGACTTGCCTTTTAAAAGCTTGGTGATATTTTTTTCTTTCATGATTTCATAGACGATTTCACAGGCATCTTCATCGCTGCTTGCCCAATGCACCTTAATGCCATTTTTTGTAGCATTTTTTTCAAATTCTAAAAGTCTTTCTTCTAAGCTCATTAAGGCATTATTTTTAGCTTGCTTAGCTTTAGCTCTTAATCCTTGCCAATCCCTAAATCTTGCATCAATGACCCCGAGTCTATTTTTTTGCAAAGTATGCATAGCAGTCATCAAATTTTCACGCATTTGAATGTCGTTTAGTTTAATATGAACAATTTCTTCGTGTGGAATTTTTTGACTCATAATCTCTCTCCTTCCAAACGCTTAAATAAAAATTCATACAAGTGTATGCCTTTAACATCTAAACCCATTCTACGCATAGTTCCATCTATATTTAAAAGACAGCCACCATCTCCACTGATGAGGTATTTTACTCCAGTATTTTGTATATCTTTAATCTTATTTCTTACCATAGCATTTGAAATTTCAGGTTCTTTTACAGAAAAAGTTCCCCCAAAACCGCAACATTCTTCTTCATATTGTAATTCTACAAGTTCAACATTTTTAAGTTTTCTAATGAGATTTTTACTTGCTTGTATACTTTTTTGAACTCTTAAAGCATGGCAATTAGAATGCCAAGTCACTTTAATAGGTTCTCCTTTGTCTTCATAATTTACATTTAAAACTTCATCAAGATATTGTGAAAGTTCTATAACACGCGAGCTAAAATCTTTCACTCTAGAAAATTCAGGTCTATCCTTAAAAAGCTCTTTATAATCATGACTCATCATACCCGCACAAGATCCACTAGGTACAACGATAGGATAATCTTTGTCAAATAAATCTACATTATATAAAGCTATTTCGCGACTTTCATTAAAATATCCTGAATTAAAAGAGGGTTGGGCACAACAGGTTTGGTTTTTTTTAAAAATAACTTCCACTCCTTCTCGGCGTAAAAGTTTAATACCATTAAGAACGCTTTCTTGCATGGCAGCAGTTCCTAAGCATGTGGCGTAAAAATATACCTTTTTCATTTCTTCTCCTTCATTTTAAGAGATTTAATATAAACAATTATTCTAACTTTAGAAAAATAAAATCAAAATTAAATCAATGATAAAAATATTTTCAAAATTTTTTCATTTAAAACTTGCTTAAACTTGCAAGAATAAATCTTGCAAGTTTGTTTTTATTTGGCTACTACCTCTGGAATGATTCCTTGTAAAAAGAATGCGATAATGCAAGTCCAAATTCCTATTAAAATGATAAAAGCTATAGAATATTTGAGTGTGAATTTGAAAAGATCAGATTCTTTGCCTACAAGTCCAACGGCTGCGCAAGCTATAGCAATGCTTTGTGGACTGATCATCTTTCCAACAACCCCACCTACTGAATTAGCTGCTAAAAATAAAGCTTCGCTAATACCTAGTTTTTGAGCGCTTACTTGTTGCAAGGTTCCAAAAAGTAAGTTAGCACTTGTATCTGATCCTGTTAGGAAAACTCCAATCCAACCTATAATAGGTGAAAAGAATGCAAAAGCATCTCCTGTATGAGCAAAAGCAAGTCCTAAAGTAGTACTCATACCACTATTTTTAGAAATAAAAGCAAAGGCTACAACCAAACCTATGGTAAGACAAGGGATAGCCATTTCTTTTAGGGTTGCCCAAAAACATTCAGCAGCATCTTCAGCTTTTATTCTTAAAATAGCTATGGTTAAAAAAGCTGCAAGTAAAATCGCAGTTCCTGCTTGAGCTACACTTTTACCATTGATAAGATCGATTCCAAGTCCTAAAGAAAGAGGTTTGGCTTCACCTATACCTGTAATAGAAGGACTTAAAATACCGCTTGTAAGATTGCTAAATTGCAAGCTAATGCTTGTATAGCTTAAAAAACCATCTTTATCAAAGATAGCTTTAAACCAAGGTTGAGTCCAAATGATAATACAAACTATAAGTAAAATAAAAGGTGTCCAAGCTTTTAACACATCACCAAAATTTAAGGTATTATCTTCGCTAAAATGAGTTTCTCCATCTAGTCTAAAAATATTTTTTGGTTTCCAAAATTTTAAAAAGATAGTTGTAACTGCTAAAGACACAATAGCTGAAATAATATCAGGAAGTTCAGCGCCTAAGTGATTTGAGCTCCAAAATTGCGTTGCTGTAAAGCTTAATGCGGCAACTAAAATAGCAGGGAAAGTTTCTTTTACCCCTTTTAAACCATCCATTAAAAACACTATAAAAAAAGGTATAGTAAGGCTAAGTGGAACAAGCATTCTACCCACCATAGCAGATACAGAATGAGCTTCAACTCCTACTAAATTTGCCATAGCGATGATAGGAATCCCCACAGCACCAAAAGCAACAGGTGCGGTATTGGCTATAAGACAAAGTCCTGCTGCTTGTAAAGGACGCAAGCCAAGTCCCACCAAAAGAGCTGCTGTGATAGCTACTGGACCACCAAATCCTATAGCACCCTCTAAGAAAGAACCAAAACAAAAACCTATTAAAATCACTTGAATTCTGTGATCAGGAGTGATACTCATCACGCTTTTTTTAATGATTTCAAAAGAACCTGATTTGATAGAAAGTTTGTAAAGAAAAATAGCCGCGATAATAATCCAAGCTATAGGCCACATACCATTTGTAAAGCCTTGTACAAAGCTAGCACCTACTAAATTCCAAGGCATATCATAAACAAATAAAGCTATGACGCTTGCTAAAACCACGGTTAAAAAACCCGCTTGATAACCTTTTAACTTGAAAAATACCAAACAAGCTAAAAAGCAAAGAATAGGTAAAAAAGCAAATAAGGCACTGAGCCAAATGCTATTAAACGGATCATAAATTTGTTGCCACATAATGTGTCTTCTCCTTTGTTTTATTTTATTTAAAGTTTCTCTTCATTCTAGCAAATTCTTAAAATATATATAATGAAATTAAAATTTAAGAAAAATCATAAGGCTTCTTGTGTATCATTTTGTGCAATTTGGTAACATATAGAGTATATAAAAATATAAATATAATATAAAAATATAACTATAATGAGAGTAAAATCTTTTTTGTTTTGTCATTTTTTAGAATATTTTTGCTAGTTAAATACCAAATTTTAGAATTTATAGTCAAAACCGGCTAAAGTTTTAACAATTATAAAAGCAAGTTTTAAGGATTTAATAACATAAATTTCATTATAATTTCACGCTTTTTTCCAATTTAAATTTTTCATTATTTTTATAAGGTTTAATTTAATGTATCTAAAATGTTTTTATTTCTTTTTTGTGCGAATTTTTAACTTTTATAAGGAAGGGTTTAAAAACCTTACCCTTGGAAAAACTTTATGGAAAATTATTTTTATAAAACTTTTTATAATGCTTGTTGTGCTTAAACTTTTTGTTTTTGACGTAAATTTCAATTCTATTTTTAAAAATGATAATGAAAAAAGTAATTTTGTCATAGAAAATCTTATTAAGGAGAAATAATGAGCGAACTTAGCAGTGTGGATTGGTCAAGAGCGCAGTTTGCATTAACCGCGCTTTATCATTTTTTATTTGTGCCTTTGACTTTGGGCTTATCTTTTATCATTGCTATTATGGAAACCATTTATGTAAAAACAGGCAATGAAAGATGGAAAAAAATCACTAAATTTTGGCTTTCTTTATTTGCTATCAATTTTGCTATCGGTGTAGCTACAGGCATTATTATGGAGTTTGAATTTGGAACAAACTGGGCAAATTATAGCTGGTTTGTGGGTGATATTTTTGGTGCTCCTTTGGCGGTTGAAGGTATTATGGCATTTTTTTTAGAGGCTACTTTTTTTGCAGTTATGTTTTTTGGCTGGGATAAAGTAAGCAAGGGTTTTCACTTACTTTCAACTTGGTGTGTGGCTATAGGAAGTAATCTTTCTGCTTTTTGGATTTTAGTGGCAAATGGTTGGATGCAATATCCTGTAGGAATGAGCTTTAACCCTGACACAGCAAGAAATGAAATGCAAAGCTTTTTTGAAGTAGCACTTTCTCCTGTAGCTATTTCAAAATTTTTACATACCATAGGCAGTGGTTATGTGATTTCAGCTTTATTTGTAATGGGAATTTCAGCTTGGTTTATGTTAAAAGGACGCCATATTATCGAGGCTAAAAAAAGCTTAGTTGTAGGAGCTAGTTTTGGTTTGGTTTGTTCAATCTTTTTGTTTTTCAGCGGAGATGAAAGCGCTTACCGTGTAACTCAAACTCAACCTATGAAACTTGCAGCTATGGAAGGGGTTTATCAAGGTGAACATCGTGCAGGACTTGTACCTTTTGGAATTTTAAATCCTAAAAAAACCATAGATAATAACGAAAGTGTGTTTTTATTTGACATTACTATACCTTACGCTCTTTCTATATTAGGAAACCGTGATCCAAATTCTTTTGTTCCAGGAATTGAAGATTTGATCTATGGAAATGAAAGCAAAGGTATAGAACCTATGCAAAATCGTATCGATAGAGGAAAAATCGCTATACAAGCTCTAAAAGACTATAAACTTGCTAAAGAAAACAATGATACAATAGCTATGGCAAATCACAAATCCATTTTAGAAACTCATTTTAAAGATTTTGGTTATGGATATTTAGAACAACCAAGCGATACTATTCCACCTGTGGCTTTAACTTTTTATAGCTTTCATATCATGGTTGCTTTAGGAAGTTTTTTCTTTTTACTTTTCATCGTTGCGCTTTATCTTACCATGGCAAATGATATTGAGAAATTTAGAAAAGTACTTTGGGTGTGTTTGTTATCCATTCCATTGGGTTATATTGCCGCTGAAGCAGGTTGGATTGTTGCTGAAGTAGGCAGACAACCTTGGGCAATTCAAGACTTGCTTCCTGTACATATCGCAGCAACACAACTTGGAAAAGTCAATGTTCAAATTTCATTTTGGATTTTTGCAGTACTTTTTACAGCCTTATTGATTGCAGAAGTTAAAATCATGCTTACTCAGATTAAAAAAGGTTTTGACGCACATGCAGGACATACTCCACTTATGGGCAAAGGAGAAAAATAATGTTTTTTGGTTTAGAACTTGAAGGTTTGCAAATTTATTGGTGGTTGATTTTAAGTTTACTTGGCGGACTTTTAGTTTTTATGTTTTTTGTTCAAGGTGGACAGACTTTAATCGATGAGCTTAGCAAGGATGAGCTTGAAAAAACTATGCTAGTTAATTCTTTAGGGCGTAAATGGGAGCTTGGTTTTACAACTCTCGTACTTTTTGGCGGAGCAGCTTTTGCAGCTTTTCCACTTTTTTATAGTACCAGTTTTGGCGGAGCTTATTGGGCTTGGCTTTGTATTTTATTTTGTTTTATTTTACAAGCTGTGGCTTATGAATATCGTAAAAAAGAAAATAATGTTTATGGCTCTAAAACCTATGAAATTTTTCTTAAAATCAATGGTTATTTAGGTGTATTTTTAATCGGAGTTGCAGTAAGTAGCTTTTTTAGCGGTTCTGAATTTATCTTAAATGAGCATAATTTTGTTTCTTGGCAAAACCCTTTGCACGGCTTAGAACTTTTACTCAATCCTTTTAATTATCTCTTAGGCTTAGCTTTAGTATTTTTAGCAAGGCTTTTAGGCGCAGCGTATTTTATGAACAATATCAATGATGAGAATATCAAAATAAGAGCTATGAAAAAACTTATGATCAATAGCATTTTGTTTTTACCTTTTTTCTTAGGTTTTTTAGCGTGGATTTTTTTAAAAGATGGTTTTAGCGTAGATGCCAATGGAGTTGTAAGCATGAGTGCGAATTTGTATTTATATAATTTCTTAAATCAAATGATTTTTGCTATCTTGCTTGCTATCGGTGTGATTTTAGTGCTTTTAGGTATGGTTCAAGGAGCAAAAGGTTGCTCTAAAGCTATTTTTACCCTAGGACTTGGAACGGTTTTAACAGTTTTTGCTTTATTATCAAGCATTGGTTTAGGTCAAAGTGCTTTTTACCCATCTTTAAGTGATTTACAAAGTTCTTTAACTTTAAAAAATGCAAGTTCAAGCTATTATACTCTAAGCGTCATGGCTTATGTGTCTTTACTTGTACCTTTTGTTTTAGCTTATATTATCTATGTTTGGAATGCAATGGATAAAGTAAAAATCACACGCGAAGAAATCGCAAACGATGATCACGCATATTAAGGAGAAAAAATGTTACATGTTTTGTTTTTATTGGCTTGGCCTTTAGTAATTTATCTAAGCTATAAATTTATCATGCTAAATATCAATCAATTAGAAAAAGATAGCAAACTATAAAGCAAGATAAGATTTAAACCGATATAAGTATAAATCTTTTCAAAATATTGCAATTTGCCCATTTTTGGGCATCTTTTAATCATAAATCTTTTAAAGCTTCATTAGCAGCATCAAGGGCGTGAATAAGGCTTGTGTCAAAAATTTTAATATTTGTATCATTTTTGGATATTAATAAACCAATTTCAGTGCAAGCTAAAAGCACTCCCTTTGCCCCTTTTTCTTGTAGTTTATTTATAATATTTAAATATTTTTCTTTAGAATCTTGCTTGATTTTACCTTTGCAAAGCTCATTAAAAATAATATCATTAACGATTTTTATATCTTCATCACTAGGAGTAATAACGCTAATATTTTCTTCAATCAGTATTTTTTTATAAAAATCCTGAGTCATTGTGTATTTAGTACCCAATAAACCAATTTTTTGTATGTTTTCTTGTTTTAAAGCCTTAGCAGAACTTTTTGCAATATGCAAAATAGGGATATTTATATTTTGTTGAATTTCATCAAAAACCTTATGCATAGTATTAGTTGCAATTATTATAAAATTAGCCCCTGCAAGTTCTAATTTTTTAGCGCATTGAGTCAAAATTTGTGCAGCTTCTTGCCATTTATCTTGGCTTTGTAAATTTTCTATTTCTTCAAAATTAACACTGTAAAGTAAAATTTTTGCAGA
The DNA here is from genome assembly GCF_002383965.1 of Campylobacter sp. 110. Lineage (NCBI taxonomy): Bacteria > Pseudomonadati > Campylobacterota > Epsilonproteobacteria > Campylobacterales > Campylobacteraceae > Campylobacter > Campylobacter sp. 110. Next base: position 22,698 of record NZ_NXBD01000021.1, read on the forward strand.
ATTTAAAGATTTTAATTTATCATTTATAGCTTGATTTATTGTTTTATAATAAGTAATAGTGCTTTCAAAACTCATTCCGCCTATAATACCAATGGTTTTCATTTTTCTCCTTAAGAATTAATTTTTGAGTTATTTTATTACAATATATTTCATAGAAATATGATTTATTTTTAAATAAATATATTTTAATATTTTTATTAAAATTTAAAATAATTTTTTAAACTATTTTCCAATCTATAGGAATTTTATCAACTTTTTTTAAAAATTCATTAGCCTTTGAAAAATGCTTACAACCTAAAAATCCTGTTCTAGCTAAAGGGCTTGGGTGGGCTGCTTTTAAAATCAAATGCTTAGCATTATCAATCAAAATCTCCTTGCTTTTTGCGTAATTTCCCCAAAGCATAAAAACAAGTCCTGATTTTTCATTACTTAATTTATGTATTATAGCATCACTAAATTCTTGCCAACCCCACGAGCTATGACTTGCAGGTTTTCCCGCTTCAACGCTAAGAATAGAATTTAAGAGCAAAACTCCTTGTTTTGCCCAAGAGCTTAAATCCCCGCTTTTAGAAGGTTCTATATTAAGATCTGCTTTTAATTCTTTATAAATATTTAAAAGACTAGGAGGAATTTTAACCCCACAAGGCACAGAAAAACTAAGCCCCATAGCTTGATTGGGTTGATGGTAAGGATCTTGTCCTAAAAGTACAATTTTAAGCTCGCTCAAAGGAGTAAGATTAAAAGCATTAAAGGTTAAATTTGAAGGAGGATAGATAATGGCTTTATTGTTTAAAGCTTGTATATAGCGTTTTTTGATTTCTAAAAAATAACTTTTGCTAAATTCTTCTTTTAAAAACTCTTTCCAATCATTATTTATTTTGATATCTTCAATGTTTATAGTAATTTCTTTCATAAAAATTTCCAAAAATAAATTAAAGGTATATTTTATCAAACAAGCCAAGAAAAATATATTAATTTTTACTGAAATAAATAAAATTAATTAATAAATAAAAATTAAATATAAAAAGAGTTAAATTGTCCTAAAAGTATATTTTATAGTATTTCTAAAGAATAAATATTGTTAACTAATTATTAACTAAAATTACAATATGATTATACTGATATGAGTACAAGTAATAAAGCTTGTATGAAAAATTAAATAAGAAAGGTTTCAAATGGGAACAAGAAAAGAGCACGATTTTATCGGGGAATTAGAAATTTCTGATGAGGTTTATTATGGAGTGCAAACCTTTAGAGCGGTGGAAAATTTCAATATTTCACACGAGAGGCTAAAGGATTTCCCACGCTTTGTAAGAGCTTTAGCAAGGGTTAAAAAAGCAGCTGCTATGGCAAATTATGAATTAGGTCTTTTAGATAAAGATATCCAAGATGCTATTATTAAAGCTTGCGATAAAATTTTAGAGGGCGGATATTACGATCAATTTGTAGTTGATATGATACAAGGTGGAGCTGGAACAAGTACAAATATGAATGCCAATGAAGTTATAGCCAATATAGCACTTGAGCTTATGGGCCATAAAAAAGGTGAGTATCAATACCTTCATCCAAATGATCATGTTAATTTAAGCCAAAGTACTAATGATGCTTATCCTACAGCTTTACACCTTGCCTTGCATGATTATTTAAGTGATTTGGCAAAAGCTATGGAACATTTAAAAAAAGCTTATGAGAGAAAAGCTGAAGAATTTAAAGATGTTCTTAAAATGGGTAGAACCCAACTGCAAGATGCTGTACCTATGACTTTAGGTCGTGAATTTAAAACTTTTGCTGTAATGATAGGCGAAGATATACAAAGAGTATTAGAAGCTAGAAAATTGATTTTAGAGATCAATTTGGGTGGAACTGCTATTGGAACGGGAATTAATTCTCATCCTGATTATCCGAAGGTTGTAGAAAGAAAAATAAGAGAAGTGACAGGTTTTGAATATACTGTGGCTGAGGATTTAATCGAGGCGACTCAAGATACGGGAGCTTATGTACAAATTTCAGGTGTTTTAAAACGTGTTGCAACAAAACTTTCTAAAGTATGTAATGACTTAAGACTTTTAAGTAGTGGTCCAAAATGTGGTCTTAATGAGATTAATCTTCCAAAAATGCAACCAGGTAGTTCTATCATGCCAGGTAAGGTAAATCCTGTTATTCCTGAAGTAGTTAATCAAGTTTGTTATTTTGTTATTGGAGCAGATGTAACTGTAACTTTTGCTTGTGAGGGTGGACAATTACAACTTAATGTTTTTGAACCAGTTGTAGCATATAGCTTGTTTAATTCTGTTGTAATGCTAGAAAAAGCAATGTATACTTTAGCTGATAAATGTATAGATGGTATTACCGCAAATGAAAAAATTTGTTCAGACTTCGTCTATAATTCAGTAGGTATAGTAACAGCTTTAAATCCTTATATAGGTTATGAAAATTCAGCCAGTATTGCTAAAGAGGCTATGAGTACAGGTAAGAGAGTAGCTGATATCGCACTTGAAAGAGGACTTTTAAGCAAGGAGCAAATTGATGAAATTTTAACTCCATCAAATATGTTAAATCCACATATGGAAGCTAAAAATAATATAAAGGCTTAACCATGGATACAATAATGATAATTTTGCAAATAATTGTCCTCCTTGGAGCAATTTTTATAGGAATTCGCTTAGGAGGTATAGCCATAGGCTATGCAGGAGGACTTGGTGTTGTTGTTTTAGGACTTGTCTTGGGAATGAAACCAGGAAATATTCCTTGGGATGTAATTTTAATCATAGCTGCAGCTATTGCAGCTATTTCTGCGATGCAACAAGCTGGTGGGCTTGATTATATGGTTAGGGTTACAGAAAAAATTTTAAGATCCAAGCCTAAATTTATTAATTATCTTGCTCCAGCTTGCGGATGGTTGCTTACTATCTTAGCAGGAACAGGAAATGCTGTATTTTCTTTAATGCCTGTTGTAGTTGATGTGGCAAAATCTCAAAATATCAAACCAAGTGCTCCGCTTTCTTTGATGGTCGTATCTTCACAAATTGGTATTACTGCATCTCCTGTAAGTGCAGCTGTGGTTTATATGAGCGGGGTTTTAGAACCACTGGGATGGAATTATCCAACTTTAATTGGAATTTGGATAGGTACTACTTTTATAGCTTGCATGATAACTGCTTTTATAGTGAGTTTAATCACTCCTATGGATTTAAGCAAAGATGTAGTTTATCAAGAACGCTTAAAAGCAGGTCTTGTTAAAGATGCGGGTGCTATCTTACATAGCGAAGATAAACCAGGTGCCAAACTTTCAGTGGCAATTTTTCTTATCACTGTTTTAGCAGTTGTGCTTTATGCAACTGCGATTTCAAGCAATATTAAATGGATTGATCCAGTAATTGTTCCAAGAGATGCAGCTATCATGAGCTTTTTGCTTACTGCGGCGACTTTGATTACTTGGCTTTGCAAGGTTGAACCTGGAAAGATTCTTGATACAAGCGTCTTTAAAAGTGGTATGACAGCTTGCATTTGTGTATTTGGTGTAGCATGGCTTGGAAATACTTTTGTTGCAGGACATGAAGCTTCTATTAAAGAAGTAGCAGGTGATTGGGTTAAACAAACCCCTGCTATGTTAGCAGTTGCATTTTTCTTCGCAAGTATGCTTTTATATTCTCAAGCGGCAACTGCAAAGGCTATTGTGCCTGTAATCGTTACTGCTTTAGGAATTAGCGCAACAAATCCACAGGATTCTTATATGCTTGTAGCTTGTTTTGCAGCAGTTTCAGCGCTTTTTGTGCTTCCGACTTATCCAACCTTACTTGGTGCTGTGCAAATGGATGATACAGGTACTACTAGAATCGGAAAATTTATCTTCAATCACTCTTTCTTTATACCAGGAGTTTTAGCTATCGCAATCGCTGTAGCTTTAGGCTTTGCAACCGCTCCTATGTTAATGTAATAGCCCTTTTTTGGGCTATTATCAATTTTATGATATATTAAAATTATAATTTTTATTTTTGGAATTATAATGAAATATAAAACAATTGTTTTTTCTATTTTAGCGATAATTTTTTCTGCATGCTCTACTCATCAAGAACAAAATGTATTCTATCAGCAAAATTTATTCTCTCAAACTTGCAATAAGCAATTTTTTCAAGAGCAACAAGAAAAGATCAGTCAAAATAAAGATGTGATTTTTACAGGTTTAAATACAGGTTATATCGCAAGAGATTGTAAGGATTTTAACTTAAGTAATTCTATTTTTGATAAGGTTGAAGATTCTTATAAATACGATGTGGATTTGCAAAGTTTATCCAAGAAAAGCACAAGAGCACTTGCATCTACTTTGATAAATGAGGGTGTAAATGATTATCAAGGTGCTTGGTATGAAAGAACCATGCTTAATGTTTATAAGGGTTTAAATTTTATGAGTTTGGGAGATTTTGTTAATGCTAGGGTGGAATTTAACCGCGCATTGATGAGACAAGAAAAGGCAAAAGAGTATTTTGCTTCCGAAATTAAAAAAGCATATCAAGAGGCTAGCAAGGAAGAAAAATTAAGGCAAAATATCAATAATAATATAAAAATTGTTTCAAAACAATATGAAAATCTTTTTAAAGACTTTAATGCACAAAAAGATTATACCAATCCTTATGTAACTTATATTTCATCTATATTTTTCTTTATGGATTATGATTATAAAAAAGCAGCGGATTTGCTTAAAGAAGTTTATGTGCTGAATTTAAATAAAGAAATAGAAAAAGAATTTAAGATTTTTGATCAATATTCAAGCAGTTTAAATCCAAAAAAATTAAAAAAATATATTTTTATAATATATGAAAATGGATTAAGTCCTGCTTTGGATGAATTTAATTTAACCTTGCCATTTATCTTTGATGATTATATTACAACTGCTAGTGTTGCTTTGCCTATTTTAACAAAGCGCAATGCTTCTTATGATTACTTAAATATCGCAAATAATCATCAAAAATTTACAACTTCTAATGCTTTTGATTTTGATCAAATCGTTGCAAGTGAATTTAAAGCCAATTTGACTTCAATCATCATCAAATCTTTAATCTCAAGCACTTTAAAAACAAGTTTAAATATGGCTGTGGCTAAAAATGATGAGAGCGGAATTTTAAGTCTTGCTACAAATATTTTTAGCATTGCAACCACAAGAAGTGATTTAAGATTTTGGAATTTTTTACCTAAAAATATACAAATTATGATGATTGAAAATGATGGATCGGTACAAATTTATGATGATAAAAATCAAAAAATTTATTCTAGTGAAGTGGATATTGATAAAAATGTATTGATTGTAGTGCGTTCTTTTGCTTCTCAATTTCCCGCTAGGGTTTACAAAATTGAAAACTAAAAGAGTATAATTACAAAAAAAGGAGAAATAATGAAAAAAAATATTTTTATAATCTTTAGCGCATTTTTCGCAGTATTTTTTGCAGCTTGTGGAGCGCCTGTTTATACTGATGGTTATGCAAGTCAAAAAAAACAAGGTGATGCTTTAACCTTAGGACTTGATAGGGAAGATTTTGAAAAAACTGCTCAAATTATGATAGATAGTATGTTAAGCGATCCTGCTTTTGCCAATATTCAACCAGGTCAAAGAAAGGTTATTGCTATAGGTAAAATTATCAATGATACTCCCCAACGCATTGATACAGATAAGCTCATTAGTAAGATCACTATAGCGCTTAGAAAATCAGGTAAATTTGTCCTAACAACAGCTGTTGCAGCGGGTGGAGCTAGGGATGAAATGAGTGAAGCAGTAAGAGAATTAAGAGATAATGATGAATTTAATCAAAACACCATTTCTAGCAAAGGAACTTTGGTTGCACCTGATTTTTCAATCAGCGGAAAGATCCGCCAAGACAATGTCAAGCTTAAGAATGGCGATATACAAGCAGAGTATTTCTTTTATCTAAGTGTTACGGATTTAAATTCAGGACTTGCTTATTGGGAAGATGAAAGAACGATTGATAAAACAGGCTCAAGTAAATCGGTAACTTGGTAATGAAAAAAATCTTTTTATTTTTAACCATCTTGAGTTTTATGTGGGCGCAAGATGATGTTATTATTTATGATTATGTTCTGCTAGAGGATGTTAATTTAAGTTCTTTAGATCTTGTTCAGAGTCTTAAAACCTTGCCACACCAAAGAAATAAATTTCAAAAAGTGGTGCAAGGTAATGGAACAGGAGAAAGCAAGGAAGAAGCTTTAAATAATGCTTTAATAGACGCTTTATCACAATTTAAAGGAGTTTCTAATGTCAATTTAAGACAAGAGCTTCAAAGTATTGATTTAAGCTTCTCTCATTTAGGACAAATTTTACAAAAATCTAAAAGCGTCCTTCAAAATGTAAGTAAGGGTTATATCGATACTTATAAAGTAGATAAAATTGATCAAAACGGAACGCTTTGGCAAGTTGAAATTTCAGCTTTTAAATCTTTGTATCAAAACGATAATAAACCTAAATTAGTAATTTTAAACGATAAAAACAAAGAAGAATCATATTTAAAAAGAGCTTTATATGATGCTTTTTCACAGGATGAGAATTTTACTCTTTTGGAAAGAGAGCATGATTTTAAAGATGAAAATAAAATTATAAAAAGCGAAGATGGTTCTAGCGAAGAAAGCTATAAATTAGGCAATGTTTTGGGTGCTGATTATGTTTTAGAATTTGAGATTTTAGATATTACTCAAGCAAAACAAAGTAAGATAAGCTATCAACATAATACAAATGCAAGTATAAATATAGCTTATAAGCTTATATTTTATCCTACAAGAGAGCTTGTTTTTTCTAAAACCTTCAATACAGCTTTGACTTTATCTGGTGATAGCAAAAAAGAGCAAAAAAGTTGGGAAAACATTGCTCTATTTATGCAAAGAGAAATGGAAAAATCATTATTTTTTAATACTTTAGAAGAAGATAGTAAGCAAGAAGGGAAAGAAAATACTTATAAACTTCATGAAAACGGCGGGGTTAATCTTGGCTTTTAAACTGCTTTAGGGTTTGGTTTCAAACTCTAAAGTCTTTCTTAAATTCATCAAATATTAAAGAAAATTTTTGTAAAATTAAAACTTTTCTAGCCATTAAAGCTTTCAAATCCGAATTTCGGTGCTTTGTGGTACTTACCAAATTATTAAGGAAAAAGCAATGTATGCTATTATTAAACACAGCGGAAAGCAGTATAAAGTTAGCGTTGGCGATGAGTTAAAGCTAGATCACTTTGAAGCTGAAAGCAAAGCAAATATTGAAGTAAGCGAAGTTCTTGCTATCAATGATAAAGAATTAAAGGTAGGTGCGCCTTTCGTAGCAGGTGCAAAGGTTGTTTTGGAAGTGATTAATCACGGAAAAGATAAAAAAGTTGTGATTTATAAAAAAAGACGCAGAAAAGATTCTAAACTTAAACGCGGTTTTAGAAGACAATTCACTCGCGTTGTAGTAAAAGATATCAAAGTTTAAGGAGTAAAGAATGGCACACAAGAAAGGTCAAGGTTCAACTCAAAATAACCGCGATTCCATAGGTCGTCGTTTAGGTGTTAAAAAATTTGGTGGCGAGTTTGTTAGAGCTGGAAATATCATCATCCGCCAAAGAGGAACTGCAACTCATGCAGGTAACAATGTAGGCATGGGAAAAGATCATACTATCTTTGCTCTAATTGATGGTTTTGTAAAATTCGAAAGAAAAGACAAAGATAGAAAAAAAGTTTCTGTATATCCTGCATAAGTTTTTAGGACGCTTTTTAGCGTCTTGAAAACTTTAAATTTATAAATTTAACTTCTTTTATGTACTCAAATTTAGCTTTATAAATTTAAAGTCAAAGGCAATTTAAATGTTTATTGATAGTGTTAAAATTACTTTAGCTTCAGGCGATGGTGGCAAAGGTGCTGTAAGTTTTCGCCGTGAAAAACATGTTCCACTTGGTGGCCCTGATGGAGGAGATGGTGGAAATGGCGGGGATATCATCTTCGTTTGCGATAATAATACACATACACTTGTAAATTTTAAAGGAAAAAGAGAATTGCGTGCACAAAATGGCGCAGGTGGAATGGGTCGCAACAAAAATGGAAAAAAGGGTGAAAATTTAGAACTTATAGTGCCCGAAGGAACGCAAGTTATCGATGTACAAACCAATGAAATTTTACTTGATCTTACCAAAGAAGGACAAAGAGAACTTTTTCTAAAAGGCGGCAAAGGAGGGCTTGGAAATACGCATTTTAAACATGCAACCAATCAGCGCCCTGATTATGCACAGCCAGGCATTAAAGGCGAAAGTCGTTTAGTAAGACTTGAGCTTAAACTTATTGCTGATGTAGGGCTTGTAGGCTTTCCAAATGTGGGAAAATCCACCCTTATAAGTGTAGTTTCAAATGCTAAGCCTGAAATCGCAAATTATGAATTTACCACGCTCACACCAAAATTAGGACTTGTAGATGTGGATGAGTATAATTCTTTTGTGATGGCTGATATTCCAGGGATCATCGAAGGTGCAAGCGGAGGCAAAGGCTTAGGACTTGCATTTTTAAAACATATAGAAAGGACTAGCTTTTTACTTTTTGTATTAGATCCTATGAGAGAAATGCCCCTAAAAGAGCAATTTATAGTATTAAGAAATGAGCTTGAGAAATTTTCAAATGAGCTTTTTGGGCGTGAGTTTGGCATAATGGTTTCAAAAAGTGATAGTGTGAATTTGGGTGAAGATTTTGCCGAGCAAATCGCTTTAAATATAAAAGATTTAGAAGATTATCTTAAAGAAAACAATAACCCACAAGGTTTTTTAATCAAAGTATCAAGCCTTGAAAAAACTGGACTTAAAGAGCTTAAATTTATGCTTTTAGAAGAGATTAAAAAATTAAGAGAAAAGCGTGAAAAAAGGTGATAAGATAATCACCTCGAGATATTTTAATTATAATCTTGATCTATAGCAAAATTAAATTTTTAACTTTTTAATCTCATTTTCAAGCACACCATAAGGCGTTAAGCCTATGAATTTTTCATCTATCTTGCCTTCTTTAAAAAAGCTAAGTACAGGTACTCCGTATATTTCTCCAACTGCACCTGAGAGATATTTGGCTGCTTTTTTTTCATAAAATAAAGCCAGATGCGACAAACCCTTTTCATCTGCCCAAGCTTTAGCATCCTTTGCATCTTTAGCATCGCCTAGTACTATAAAAATATTAAAATCATAATTTTTAGCTAAATCTTGCAAAATAGGAATTTGCTCTTTACAAACCCCACAATCTTTAGTAAAAAATACTAATGCAAAATTTTGTGTTTGATCGTCTAATTTTAAACTTTTTTCAAAACCATTATAAGAGAAATTATAAATTTTATTGCTATTTAAAGCTTTAAAATTTTCTCCACTATCGCAAGCTATAAAAAATAAAGCTACAATTAAAGCAAAGAGATAAGTTTGGATTCGAAAGTTTGCCATGGTTTTTCTCCTAAAATTCTTTCTTTTATAATCCCATCTTTAAGTATGATGGTGGTTGGAGTTGCAAATACAGCGTAGCGATCATTGGTGATTTTAAGATCATCAGTTAAAACTTTGATATTTTTAAAATTTAATTGTTCAGCTAAAACCTGAACGACTTCAGCTTTATCTACCGAATTTATAGCATAAACGCTGATTTTATTTGGGTGTTCTTGCATAAATTTATCCAAAGAAGGCAGCTCTTGCAAACAAGAAGGACATCCATTTTGAAAGAAAACTAAGACTTTTATATTGCTTTTATCATCAGCTAATTTAACAGCCTTTCCTAAAGTATCTTTAGCTGAAATTTCAGCTCCTATTTGGCCAATTTTACCTTGGTTTTGATTTGCATCAAAAGAGCAAGCATTAAGTAAAAAAAGACCTATGAAAAATAAAAATACTTTTTTCATTTTAAAACTCCATGCTGTAAGATAAGGGTGCGATCTGCAAATTTTGCTAATTCGGGATTGTGTGTGATCAAGACTATAGTTTTGCCCTCATTTTTTAATTTTTGCAAGGTTTGAAGAACGATTTTTTCATTGGCTTCATCTAAATTCCCCGTAGGCTCGTCAGCAAGTAAAATTTCAGGATTGTTAATTAATGCTCTTGCTATACAAACTCTTTGTTGCTCTCCACCGCTTAGTTGGCTTGGTAAATGGCTAAGGCGATGTGAAAGTCCTACTTTTTCAAGTACAGCTTTTGCATCTTCTTCATCTACACTAGAATGATAGTATTGCGAAAGCATAACATTTTCTAAGGCGCTAAGGTAAGGAATGAGATGAAATTGCTGAAAAATAAGACCGATTTTTTCTCGGCGCAAAGTGATTTTTTGCTCTTCATTGATTTGTTCTAAATCTTCATTATCTAAAATATATTTACCACTACTAGGATCATCCATAAGAGATAATATATTTAAAAGCGTTGATTTTCCGCTTCCAGAAGGACCCATGATGGCAAGCCATTCTCCTTTGTAAATATTTAAATTTATATTATCCAGTGCTTTTACTTTACCAAATTCTTTACTTAAATTTTTAATTTGTATAAGTTCTTTCATCATTCACCTTTCAAATTTTCACAGACATTGATTTTTAATGCTTTTTTTATAGGAAAAAAGGCAGCCAAAAAGGCAAAAATCAAAGAAATGATTAAGGCTATAAAAACAGCTATAAATCTAAAATCTATACTTGCATTAAAAATCAAATATCCAAATATATTTGCTAAAAATATTCCACAAAAAGCCCCTATAATGCTAGCAAAAAGACTAATGATAAAATATTCACAAGCAAAAAGCTTGAAAATTTCACTTTTTTTAGCACCCAAGGCTAAACGCAAGGCAATTTCTTTTTTACGCGAAAATATAATCGAGCTTAGAGTGGTGTTTACGCTTGTTGTGACTATGATTAAGACAACAAGTATGATTAAAAACATTAAAGCTTTTATTTTGTCTAAAACTAGGCCTTCGCTTAAAGATACTGATGAAATAGGTTTTGTATTAATGTTTTCATTGCTAATATTTTTTGTTTTTGTATTTATCTCATCAAAATTCCCATAAACAACCGCATTAGCATACTGAATTCCAAAGGTATCGCTTAAATTTTGTACTACGCTTAAAGGCGCTAAAACTATGCTGTCTAATTCATCATTACTTAAGAGTATGCCTTTTATCGTAAGCTTGGTAGTTTTGCCATTTTCTGGGTTGTAAATTTGAAGTTCATTGCCTACTTTAAGTCCTAGTTGTTTGGATAAATTAATACCCAAAAAAGCTGAATTTTCATCAAAATCACTTAGAGAAAAGCTCCCTTCTTTAACTTCTATAAAAGGCTTAGTTATCTTTAAGGCTCTAAAATCTGTACCCAAAACTACTCCACTAGTGCTACCCAAATTTAAAAATGTATACAAAAAAGGAGTTAAGGCTCTAGCTTTTAAATTCTTTTTTGCTTCTTCATAGTCTTGATTTAAGATAAGCTCTTTATCATTTTTAGGCTCGATGATAACATTTGCTCCATAAGCTTTTAATTCTTTAGAAAGCTTTGTATCAATATCAAAATAAATATTTAAAAAAGCCGAGCAAGTTAGTGCTCCTATAAAAACACTTAAGACAATAATAAAAAGTCTTTGATAAGAAAAAGCAATGCTTTTAAAAAGCTCATTTAAAAAAAACTTATCTACCATAAAGAACTCCTGCGGGAGAAAGATTTGCAATATTTTTTATAGGAAGCAAGCATCCAAGTATAGCTATCAAACCTGCAAATACAAGACTTAAAGGCAAGGCTATAAAAGCAATGTTTATAAAATATCCAAAAATTCCAAGGCTGATAAGCTCTGAAAGTCCTATGCCAAAAATAAATCCAAATACAGCAGAAACTAAAGCTATGATCAAATTTTCACCTGCAAAAAGTAAGTAAATTTGAAATGTATTTGCTCCAAGTACTTTTAAAAGCCCTATTTCTTTTTTTCTGCGGTGAATTTCAGAACTCATTAAACTTGAAATCGCAATGCTTGCAACAATAAGACAAATAATACAAGTAATAGCCATCAAAGACTGAATTTTTTTAACAACCAAACTTTGAGCATCGCTTATGGCATTGAGTGCTTTTGCATCCGCTCCTGGCAAGCCATCGCTAATTTGACTAGCAATTGATCCTACATAAGCTGAGCAATACCATTTATCGTATTCTATTTGATCGAGTTTTTCCTCGCCCATTCGGCGTACCTTTTCAGAAAGGGCTGATTCAGGTATGGTAAAAGCTCTTACTTCAGCACTTGCATATAAGCCTTTTTTTTCTAATAATTCTTGAGCTAAATTTAAAGGAGTGATGATTTTGTTTGACATTTTAGGATTGGCGTGGAGTAAAATTCCTACAATTTTTACTTCTTTTGAAATTTTATTTTCTCCTATGAGTTGTATCGTGTCATTGATTTTAAGATCGTTATTTTTAGCAAAATCTTCGCCTAGCATGATTTCATTGCTGTCATCTTTAGCCCATTTGCCTTGCACTTTCAAATAAGGATAAAGACTTTTAATACCTGTGATAAAATCATCATCATCTTTAATTTTTATGACTTTTTGAAAATAAGTACCATAAATAAGTGCTTTTTGTTGGGAGTTTTCAATTGTGATTTTACCTTCCAAAAAAGGAGCAAGTGCGGTGATGTTGTTACGCCAATAAATGTCTTTAATCATATATAAATTTTTTTCTTCTAGGTAGTTTTTGTTTTTTAAGGGTTCATAAAGTTCATTACCTATTTCTATACTAAGGCTTGAGCCTTTGGGTAAAACAAGGATATTAGAGCCATAGCTTTTGAGTTGCTTAGTTACTTCATCGCCTATACTTAGAGTGATATTTAACATTGTACATAGTAAAAGCGTAGCCAAAAAACAAGTAAGAAAAGCTAGAAATTTTTGAATTTTATTTCTAAAGATAGAATGAGTTATCATTTTAACTAGCATTATTTCTCCTTTGGATTAAAAATAAAGCTTCTGTATCTTCTACATATTTCATAGGATCTTTCTTAAATTCCTCATAGTTTTTTTCATTTGAAAAATAATAAGTTATACCTTTATAGCTGTAAGAAAAAGGTGCTTGAGTGTTAATGATCTTATCTTTTGAAACAGGATCTTGCACTTGTATATCTTTAATTTGACTAAAATAATTAGATCCTGCTACAACATCTTTAACATCTATGGTGATTTTTTCACCATCATAATCGTATTTTAATGGGATAGGATTGCAACCCCCTGTTTTTCCTACACTCGGTAGAAAAATTCGCACATTGCACGAAATGCAAATTAATTCCCCTTCTTTTTTAATATAACCCATATCCCCACAAATAGCACAAGCATCAAAAACAGCCACAGGAGAATCCCTATCTTCTCTTTTATTGATGAGGAAAAATCTTATCACTTTGCCTTGCTCGCTTATATAAGCAAAACGATGAAGTTTGTTATCTCTTAAAAGCGCTACATCAAATATAAATTTGCCATTTTTATCAGGTAAAAGTTCTGTAGGCTCGTCTATGCTTAAGGGTTTAGAACTTACCATAAAAAAGTATAAGATGATACAAAAACTCAAAATACAAGAGATAAAAACACTAGAAAAATAGCGATTTATGAGAGTATTTTTTGCTTCATTTTTGCGGTAAACAATATCTAAAATTTGCTTTTTTACAATATTTTTTTTGCGAATTTGCAAACTTAAAAATGCTAAAAAAATGATGAAAAATAAATAAACATAAATTCCAAAAACACCAAAATAATTACTTTTTCCAACAAAACTTACTAAAAAAGTATGAGTTTCTATGAAAGAATTTCTCATCAGTGTAAGCAATATATTTGCTAAAACCTTATCTCCTTCTATAAAAATAAGGATTAAAAAAAGTATAAAACTTGCTTTTTTGTTGATATTCTTTTGCCATTTTAAAAAGAAGAAAATTAAAATACAAATTAATAAAGCTAAAGCAATAAAACCCAAAGAAGAAATGGCTTCACTATCGATTAAAACACCGTTAAATATAGGAAAATCTTGAGTTAAATTATAATAATGCAAAGCTATACAAAAACTCAAAATTCCTAGTAAAATAGAATTCAAAATTTCTATTTTTTGCCAAAAATAAAGCACAAAACTCAAAAGCAAACAGGCTATAAAAATAAAATTGAAATTAAATATCAAATTCTCGGTTTTTAAAAATTGTGCTGCGATAAAAAAAGCAAAATATCCAAATAAAAAGCCCAAAAAAACTACTAAAAAACTTTTAAAAATATATTTTTTATTAGGAGTGATAAAGGCCATTAAAATACTTAGCGGTAAAACACTGATAAGAAAATGCACAAAATATATACTCATAATTTACTCTTTAAACATTGTTATTTTAATTTTTCAAATAAAAATAAAAATATTCAAACACTCGGAAAATCCGAGCGTAAAATTATTTTGGCGTGCCTGTGTATTTGAATTTATAATCTACTTTAAAAGGTTCAAACCACTTACCCACACCTGTTTCTTCATCAACATGGCGTCCAAAACCTTGTTTTTCTGGATTTGAGATATAAAAAGTAAGTTCATAATTTCCTACGCCAAAGCCACCTTTTTTATCTTTTTCCATAGCAATATTTGCACCATAGTGAGGACCATCATCAGCCACCATAGGCATCAAAGTTCCACGTTTAATTGCACCTGTGTCAGTATTTTTAAGTTCATAAGCTATAGTTAAATAAGGCATCCAAAAACCTTCTGGAAAACCATTTGGATTGTTTTTAAGTGCGTGAATGTCAGCTTCTAGGTGAATATCTGCTAAAGATGCAGCCAAATCAATACCCCTTGGTTCCATTTCGATAGGTTGCAAATAAACAGCGGCTATTTCCATGCCATTAAGTTCTTTTGGATCGCCGATCGGCACTTCGCCTGCAAATAAATTTGTACTAATAACCGCAGCTGCAGCAACTACTGATAAAACTTTTTTTATCATGATTTTACTCCTTTTTTTGAAATTTGTTTTGTTATTAAAATGCCAATAATTAGCATAATTAAAACTATAAATTGAGGGATTAAAGTTTCATAGTAAGGATAAATTCCAAGCCATAAAATCGGTTCAAAATTCATAGGTATAAGACTAGGAATGATGACTTTTCCTTCTATGAGTTCGGCTATGCTTTTGCCTGTAAAAACAAAAACCATGTAAAAAATAATGTAAGAAGTGATATAGAAAAATTGTTTTACAGGTATGCGAATGGCTCCTGCTTTTAAAAGAAAATATAAAACAATAAGTATTAAAATTCCAAGTCCAAGTCCGCCAAAAACAGCACCAAAATCAGTGCTTGTTTTAGCATCAAAAAGCAAGGCTTGATAAAAAAGCACAGTTTCTGCACCTTCTCTATAAACAGCTAAAAATACGGTGATCCAAAGGGTTTTTGCACTATTGTTTGATATAGCATCTATAGCACCTTGTTTGATAAAGCTTGTCCATTTTTTATTTTGTGCGTTTGAAAGTAGCCAAAAGCCCACATAAAAGAGTAGTAATACGGCTATAAGCATGGTAATACCTTCTATAAGCTCTCTACTTTGACCTGCATTTTCTTTAAATAGCCAAGAAACTCCAAAAGCGGTAATAAAACTTAAAATCACTCCTGTAAAAAGAGCACTATAGGCGATATTTAGACGATTTTTGTTGCCACTTTGCACAAGATAAGAAACAATGGCTACAATGATAATCAAAGCTTCCAAGCCTTCACGCAAAATAATACCTAAAGCCCATATAAACAGCGAATAAGGAGTAGAATCTTGAATTTTATCCACGCTGCTGGCTATGAGTTGTTCTAAGTCATTAAAAGTAGCTTCAAACTCTTTTTTATCTGCACTTGCTTTAATCAGTGCCACGCCTTTGGAAAATAAACTTTCTATTTTAAGTTTTAAGCCACTATCTACAGCACCGATTTTATTTTCCATACCGCTTGCTTCAAAAATATCTAGATAAATTCCTTGTAAATCATCTACCATAGAAGTGCTAAAGCCATCATAATTTTTTAAAATTTCATCTAAAGCAAGTTTGATATCATTAGAAACTTTGGCATAATCTTTGCCTTTTGTTTCATCATTAAAGCCTGAAATTTGCAAACGTGAAAGTTCTGAATTTGGAATTTGTAAGAAAACATCAAAAATTTGTTCTTCTATGTTATCTAAGCCATCTCTTAAGCCTTTTTCATCTATTTTTGCATCGTTGATTTGGCGTATAAGGGTGCGTATGGCTTGTTGAATTTTTTGATCGTTTCCTGCTTTGGTAAATTTGTTTACTAAAATTTCTACTTTGGTATTGCGATAATCACTAAATAAGGCATCATTTAAAAAATCTTTACTAGTTTGGTAGTTTTTTTCTTTAAAAGCATTAGCTGCCTGTGAAAATTTGGTAGAGATATTATCTAGTATAAATTGCAATCTTGCGTCCATTGCAGCGGCAGCTTGTAAATCAGCGCTTGCATTATCATCTGTAAGTTTGCTTGTATCATTATTTATAGGTATAGGAGCTTGGGTGGTTAAAGAGCTTTGTGCTAAATCTTTTTTATCCACACCCATCATTTGTGCGATTAAAGCTTCTGCATCAGCTTCGCGTTTGGCATTGGCTTCTAGGCTTGATTTTTCAGCTTTAGCCTTATTATAGTTTATATCGCTTGCTTCTGCTTTTAAACGATATCCATTTTGTAAAATCGGAGCTACTTCATCAAGATCATAATAAAGACTATCAATTAAAGCATTAATTTGTGTCAAAGGAGCTTCATCTTTATACATGCGACGCAAATTTACAAATTTACGTTCCATAGTGATAGCTTTTCTTCCTATGTTTCTTCCTATTAGGCCTTCCATATTTTCAAAATGTTGAAAATACGCATCTTCGCTAAGCTTTTTAGCCTTTAAATTATCGCCCTTTTCATAGCTTTTTATACTCTCTTCTAATATATTTTTAATAGTATTAGCTTCTGCTACATAATCATCAACTCTAGCAAAAACTGAATTTGCTAGAAAGAGCATAGAGAGAAAAAACAAAATTTTAAAAAATTTCATACATTTCCTTAAAAAATATAAAAAATAATATTTATTATCAATATTGATAGAAGTATAATACAAACCATATTAAACAAAAATAAAAATTATTTTTATCGAATTTAAAGGGTTAAGTGTTTAAAATTTTTTCCGATACTACTCAAGTCTTCATACATAAATTATACTTAGGAGGGTGTTATGATTTCAGACGCAACTATGAGTAATGCTAATTTATTAACAGCGGTAAATACTTCAGTTTTGAAAAAATCAATGGATACAAATGAAGTGTTGATGAATGAGCTTATCAAAGGTATGGAGAGTGCATCGGGGGCTTCTGCTTTGCAAACTTCTAGCTCTAGTGGTTTGGATATTTACGCTTAAATATCTTAAGAACAAGCTTAAGAACTTTTTGGTATCTTGGGCTTGTTTTTTCAAATAATTATTTCTTTAGTATTTTTTCGTTATAATTTTACCATATTTATTTATCGTATTAAATTTTTACAAATATTTACTTAGGAGCAAGGATGCAAATGATAAAGAAGATGGTTTTAAGTGAGACTTTCCCTGGTATTTTGCTTATATTTTTTACATTTTTAGCTTTATTATGTAAAAATTCTTCTTTAAGTGTTATTTATACAGATTTTTTTCATGCTAATTTTACAGTAGGATTTGAACATTTTCAAATTTCAAAGTCGTTGGATTTATGGATAAATGATGGTTTGATAGCTATATTTTTTCTATGTATAGGGCTTGAGTTAAAATATGAAATTTTACGTGGGCAACTTAAAAATATAAGAGCTGTATCTTTACCTATATTTGGAGCTTTAGGGGGTATGATTACTCCGGCTTTAATTTTTATTGCTATTAATTATTCCCATGATTTTGCTATGAAAGGTTGGGCAATACCTACAGCAACTGATATAGCTTTTGCAGTGGGTATTTTAATGCTTTTGGGAAATAAAATTCCTACAAGTTTAAAACTTTTTTTACTCTCTTTAGCTATTTTTGATGATTTGGGTGCCATTGTTATTATTGCTTTGTTTTATACAGATCAGCTTTCAGCTTTAGCAATTATTATTTGTTTGTTTTGTATATTTGCTCTACTTTTGTTAAACTATTATCACATCACCCATCTTTCTTTGTATGTGTTAGTAGGTGTTGTGTTGTGGATAGCTATGCTTAAAAGTGGAGTGCATGCAACTTTGGCTGGTGTGATCATTTCTTTATTTATACCACTTGATACAAAAAATAAAAAACCTTATTTGCATGAAGTTCTTAAGGATTTAAATCCTTGGGTGGTTTATTTTATCTTGCCTTTATTTGCTTTTGCTAATGCTGGGATTGATATCAGAGATATGCATCTTGGTTCGGTATTTTCGCCTGTAAGCCTTGGAATTATTCTAGGATTATTTTTAGGAAAGCAACTAGGTGTTTTTACTTTTTGTTTTATTGCTATCAAACTTAAGCTTGCAAAACTACCTGAAAATATTAAATATGGAAAATTTTATGGTATATGTATTTTAACAGGCATCGGTTTTACGATGAGCTTGTTTATTGATGGTTTGGCTTATAAAAATAGTGATATTTTTGAATATGCGGATAAACTTGCTATTTTAGTAGCTAGTTTTTTAAGTGCCATTGTTGGTTTTATTTATCTTAAGATTGTTAAATGAATAATATAGTACATAAATTAAAAACTTTAGTTTTAAACGAGGCTTTTGGCGGCGTTTTACTTATAGTTTGCACTTTGCTTGCTTTGCTTGTGCAAAATGGATCTTTTAGCGAACATTATCGAGAATTTCTAAATTTAAAAGTCGGATTTAGTGTAGGTGAATTTGAGCTTAATAAGCCTTTTTTACTTTGGATAAATGATGGGCTTATATCTATATTTTTCTTTGCTATAGGGCTTGAGCTTAAAAAGGAATTTTTGCACGGGGATTTTAAAAATCCTAAAAATATTGTTTTACCTTTTATGGCTGCTTTAGGGGGTATACTTATACCTGCGATGTTGTTTGCTTTGGTAAATATAGGAGATGCTTATACTTTAAAAGGTTGGGCTATACCTACAGCCACAGATACAGCGTTTGCCTTAGCGATTTTAATGATGTGTGGCAAGCATATTCCATCAAGTTTAAAAATTTTCTTACTTTCTTTGGCTATTTTTGATGATGTGGGTGCTATTTTAATTATAGCTATTTTTTATACGACAAAATTATCAATAGTTGCTTTTGTCGTTGCAGGAATTGCTATTTTGGCAATGCTTGTTTTAAATATTTTAGGAATAACAAGAAAGTCTTTTTATTTTATTTGCTCAGTTATTCTTTGGATTAGTGTTTTAAAAAGTGGTGTGCATGCAACTTTAGCTGGAATCATAACAGCATTTTTTATACCGATGCAAACTAAAAATGGAGAAGCATTTTTAGAAGAAATCTATGAAAGTCTAAAATTTTGGCTCGCTTTCGTTATATTGCCTTTATTTGCTTTTGCTAACGCTGGGGTAAATTTATCCAATATCGATATAGGAGCAATTTTTTCAGGTGTAAGTGTAGGTATTTTCTTGGGGCTTTTTGTGGGTAAACAAGTGGGTGTATTTTTATTTTCTTATTTGGCAATCCGCTTTAAATTTGCAGCTTTGCCCCAAGGTTCAAATTTGAAACAACTTTATGGGGTTTGCATACTTACAGGAATTGGTTTTACAATGAGTTTGTTTATTGATGGATTGGCGTATGAAGTTAGTGATATTTTTAATTATGCAGATAACTTAGCTATTCTTATAGCCTCATTTTGTTCTGGGATTTGGGGTTTTATTTATCTTAAATTCTTTACTACTCGATCTTAAGGGGATTGATGAGGCATATTTTTTTTATTATTACGATTATATTTTTTATAAGTGGATGTAGTTTTTATCAGAATCTAAACTATCGTCCTAGTTACAACACAAATAAAGAAGCAAGGCTCAAAGTTATTGCAAATGAATGGAAAAAAACCCCTTATGTTTTAGGTGGAACTAGTAAAAAAGGTGCTGATTGTTCAGGATTTACACAGAGCGCATTAGCTCAGCTTAATATACGCATACCTCGCACTACAAAAACTCAATTAGGTTCTGGAAGAAAAGTTTCTAAATCAAAATTGCAAACAGGAGATTTGGTGTTTTTTAAGACAGGTAGAGGGCCAAATGGTATGCATGTTGGTATTTATATGAGCAAGGGAAAATTTATACATTTATCTACTAAAGGTGGAGTAAAAGAAGTCGAGCTAAATAGTTCTTATTGGAAGGCTCGTTATATAGGAGCAAGAAGGTATTAAAGTGAAAATAGGTGTATTTGATAGCGGAGTAGGAGGGCTTAGTGTTTTAAAATCTCTCTATGAAGCTAGGCTTTTTGATGAAATTATCTATTATGGAGATACCGCAAGAGTTCCTTATGGGGTGAAAGATAAAGATACTATTATAAAGTTCTGTCTTGAAGCATTGGAATTTTTTGAACAATTTCAAATTGATATGCTTATCATTGCATGTAATACTGCTAGTGCTTATGCTTTAGATGCTTTAAGAGCAAAAGCACATTTTCCAGTATATGGCGTAATTGATGCAGGGGTTGAAGCAACGATAAAAGCTTTGCATGATAAAAATAAAGAAATTTTAGTCATTGCGACAAAAGCAACCATTAAATCAGAAGAATACCAAAAGCGTTTATTATCTCAAGGATATACAAATATAAATGCTTTAGCTACAGGGCTTTTTGTGCCTATGGTTGAAGAAGGTATTTTTGAAGGAGATTTTTTGCAAAGTGCTATGGAATATTATTTTAAAAATATCACAACTCCAGATGCTTTGATACTCGCTTGCACTCATTTCCCTTTACTAGGACGTTCTTTAAGTAAGTATTTTGGTGATAAAACAAAATTAATTCATTCAGGAGATGCTATAGTTGAATTTCTTAAAGAAAGAGAAAATATAGATTTGAAAAATCATAAAGCAAAATTACATTTTTATGCTTCAAGCGATGTTGAATCTTTAAAAAATACTGCTAAAATTTGGCTAAATTTATAAGGAAATAAAATGATAGAATTGAAAAAACCAGATGAAATAGAAAAATTAAGAATAGCAAATCAAATTGTAGCAAAAACTTTAAATTTTTTAGAGAATGAAATTAAAATAGGAATGAGCTTAAAACAAATTGATAAAATGGCAGAAGATTATATTTTAAGCCTTGGCGCCAAGCCATCATTTAAGGGACTTTATGGTTTTCCGGGTGCCATTTGTACATCTTTAAATCAAGTTTGCATCCATGGAATTCCAGATGATAAAATTATCAAAGAGGGTGATATTTTAGGTCTTGATGTGGGAAGTTTGATTGATGGATATTATGGGGATGCAGCAATAACTATTGCTATAGGAGAAGTTTCACCCACTGATAAAGCTTTAATCTCTTGTGCTAAAGATGCGTTATACCATGCTATAGATATTATTCATGATGGAATGCGTTTTAAGGAACTTTCAGCTGCTTTAGGCGAATTTATCCATGCAAGAGGTTTTGTCCCGCTTCGTGGATATTGCGGGCATGGTATAGGACGAAAGCCCCATGGAGAGCCTGAAATTTTAAACTATTTAGAAAAAGGTGCGAGTGCAAAAAGTGGCCCTAAAATTAAAAATGGAATGGTGTTTTGCATAGAGCCTATGATATGCCAAAAAGATGGAACATCAAAGCATTATAATGGAAAATGGGATGCTGGAAGTATTGATGGGCTTAATGCGGCTCATTATGAACATTGTGTTGCTGTGATTAATGGGCGTGCTGAAATTCTTTCTATGATATGATATTAAATTATAAAAATAATATTTTTTTCTTAAAATCCTAAAAATTTAAAATTTTTTAAATAATATTGTATTAATATTCTTTAATAATTTAAGTTTAAAGAGATCTTTTAAGATCTCGTTTGGGTTAGGCTATTTCCCTCCCCCTTTTTTATTCGTAGCCTAACTCTCTTTTAGAGTTTGGAAAATCTCTTTAAGCTAAAATATATTATATTTGCTTAAAGAGAACAAACGATTACTATTCTTATTTAAATAAATTTTTAAAATCCATTGTAGAGTTATAAATTCCAGTATTATCCATAGTTTCGCCCATGGTAATTGCGGTTGCTAACTCCGATAGAATGATTTTTATTTCATCTCTTTTATCTTGTATATAGGCCAATACACCTTCGTAATTACTTGTTTGAAGAATTAAAAGCGGATTAGCAATTTCAAATTCAAAAAGTTTTTTACCAACATAAACATTGAAAATATTTCCAAAAAGGGCTGTTCCCATGAAAGAGCAGTTTTGTATAAGTTGTGATGCTGTGGCATCAAGAGTTCTTTTTTGCATATCATCTGAATTTTCATCTATTCTTTCTAGAATGCTTTTTTCTATTTTTTTTAAAGACATATCAAGCACTTGAAGCGCTCCTATAAAATCATTTGCATCATTGATTTGAGAGCAAATTTGATTTGCTTTAAATTCATTCACACCTTGAATTTCGCCTAAGTGTTTTTTAAATATTTCTAAATCACTTTTCATTGTTTACCTTTCAAAAATATTGCTAAAGGTTTAAAAAGCAAAAAGTGTTCCTATTTTTCATCAAGTGTGGCATTGATCCATAAAACTATTTCATTTCCTAGAGAATTTAAAGCTTTTTCAAAGGATTGATAGACATCAAAAATATCTATTTTTTTAACCCTTTCTTTGATTGAAAACAGGCGATGAGCGATGATTTTACTTTCTTTTGCGTCGATGAAATTTATACTAATAGAAATGCTTACATAATTTTCATTTTCATCAACCACTTGTTCAAAAGAATCTATCCTGCTTTCAAGTATATAATCACTTCTCACAGAGCTCCCTTGGGAAAGCAGGGCTTTAAAGATTTGACTTTGTTCAAATTTGGATAGCAGCAAGGATTGATAAAGATTGTTGGGCAAATCCGCCCAGAAGTGATGTGCGTAAGTCCCACTTACACCCTTTTGTATATAAACAATTGATCTTGAATGAAGATACAAGGGCAAGGATGCATTTTGAATTTTAAGAATTTTATCGCTTTTAATAAAATCAGCCTGAAGGGGAATTTCATCATTTTTAAGTATAAAGCTTTGCGTTTTATCAAGAGTGCTAGTTGGAACTGAACACGCGTTAAATATAAAGACTAAGATAGCTATGGGTATGAATTTTTTCATTATTTTTCTCCTGGTCCTAGTTTAGGTTGAGTTTCCTTAAAAATCAGATCTGATGGGCTTTTTTGTAAATTTTGTATCAAAATACTACTTTCTAAAAGTACTTTTTTCAAGAGTTCTAAATTTTCTTCTAGGGAAAGTCGTAAGTCATCATAAGAATCAAGTTTAACATTGGCTTTTTTTGCAAAAGAACTAAGAGCTAAAGCCCCTTCTTGAATATCTTTCAAGCTTGAGTTAAAACCTTTTGCGCTCAAACTTACATTATCCGCCATTTCTCCAAGTTTTAGACTAGTATTTGTGATATTTTGGCTTAATGCTTTAGAATTTTCATTTAAAGTAGTACTAAGTTGTGCTAAATTGCTTAAAAGTATTTCTAAATTCTTTATATTCTTATCACTAAAAAGCTCTTTTGATTTATCATCTGCCCTTTTTACTAAAGAAAAAATATGCTCACTTTGTCTATCTATAGCAGCAAAAAAACTTTCTTTAAATTGAATCACAGGAAATTCTTCTTCACCTTTTGCTTGAAGTCTTGGGCTGTTTTTAGAGCCTCCTTGAAGTTGTATAAATTTAAGCCCTGTGATGCCTTGAAGTTGTAAGGTTGCAAAAGTATCTTCTTTTATAGGGGTTCCTTTTTTGATTTTAATTAAAATATTTACCCCTAAATTTTCTTTATCATAAATACTGATATTTTCCACATTTCCTATCTCTACTCCCAAAAGCCTTACGGGAGCTTTGATTCCAAGGCCTGCAACAGATTCTTGTGTATGAATTTCATAGTATTCAAAACTTTCTTCTTTTGAGTATCCTCCAAGCCAAAGCATGAAACCAATACTAGCAAAAAAAACTCCAAAAACAAAAAGCCCTACAAAAAAATAATTTGCTTTATTCTCCACTTTTACTCCATAAATCTTTTAAACAATCTTTCATTTTGTGCCCTTAGCTCCTCATAATTTCCACAAAAGGCAACTTTTTTATCTTCTAAGATGATAAAACGCTCGAGCAGATTTTTCATACTTTCTTTATCGTGTGTTACTAAAACAATATTAAGATCAAAGCTTTGTTTGAGTTCTAGTATCAAATCATCAAATTCACGACTGCTATGCGGATCAAGTCCAGAAGTTGGTTCATCTAAAAAAAGTAATTTGCTATCAAGAGCCAAAGCCCTAGCGATGGCAACTCTTTTTTGCATACCACCGCTTAGCTCACTTGGAAGCTGCTTTAAAACACTTTCATTTAATCCGACCATTTTAAGTTTCATCAACACCAGTTCTTTTATAGCTATGGGATCTAAATTTGTATATTCTTTAAGAGGGATAGCTATATTTTCATAAACACTAAAAAAGCTAAAAAGTGCAGAAAACTGAAATACTACACCCCATTTTTTACGCAGTGCTAAGGCATCTTCTTCGCTAATATTTTTTAGCTTAAAGCCCAAAATTTCATATTCTCCCTCATCAAAATGCTCAAGCATTAACATTTGTTTTAAGAGTACGGACTTACCACTTCCACTTCCTCCTAAAATCCCAAAAATTTCATTTTTATTGATTTCGAAACTTACTCCATCGTGGACAACTTTATTTCCAAATCGGGTGATGATATTTTGCGCTTTTATAATCATTTAAACTTCCATTATAGTTAAAACCACAGAAAATAAAGCATCAAATGCTATTACCCAAAATATAGCATTTACAACGCTTTTTGTTGTATAAATTCCTATACTTTGTGTAGTGTTTTTTACCTCAAAACCACGAAAACAAGCAATAAGTCCTATTAAAAAACCAAAAATAGGAGCTTTTGCAAGCCCTATGATGATATGTTTCATTTCCACAGCTTCCCTAAAGCGCCTTAAAAATTCTCCAAAGGATATATCAAGATTTATTTTTGCTACTACCATTCCTCCTAATATGCTGATTGCATCGCTTAAGGCAACGATTAAAGGCATGGCAATAACTAAAGCCATGACCCGCGGGATGATGATGAATTCAAAAGAGCGAAAGCCCATGGTATTCATAGCATTGATCTCATCTGTGATTTTCATGACCCCAATTTGTGCCGTATAAGAGCTTGCACTTCTACCTGCTATGACTATCGCGGCAATTAAAGGAGCAAGTTCTCTAGTGGCTGAAATTCCTACTAAATCTACTATGAAAATATTAGCTCCAAATTGTGCAAGCTGATAAGCAGCTTGATATGCAAGCACAACCCCGACTAAAAGAGCGGTTAAAATAACAATAGGTAAGGCTTTAAAAGCTGAATTTTCAATATGATATAAAAAAGATATAAAGCGGAAATTTTTAGGATTTTTTATACATAAAAAAAGACTGGTAAAAAAAGCACCTGTAAAGCTGATAAATTTTTGCAAAATCTTTAAAAGATCAAAACTTAAAATTCCTAAAGAAATAAAAAAGTCTGTAAAATTGAATTTTTTCTCTTGTTTTTCATTAATTCTTTGATAGTTTTTTTCACAAAGCTCAAAAAGGCTTTTAAAGCGTGTGTTTAATCCCTGTCTTAAAATCAAGATATCGTTTTTTTTCAAATCATGCTCTAGAGCAAGAAAAAATCTCACTCCAGCCATATCGATTTCATTTAATTGACTAAAATCAAAAATACAATTTGTTTGAGAAATTTGGCTCAATAGATCTTTGATTTTAATCTTAGACACACTCGTTTTATCCCAAATTCCAAAAATAAAAACTTTATTTTCTTCTTTTTGAAATTTGAAATTTGCACCCATATTTACTTATTAAGAATGAAATTTAAAATTTGTGGAGTGCTAAAACCAAAATGCTCAAATACATCTTTATCTTTACCACTTTCTCCAAAACTTTCTATGCCATAAACCCTATCGCAAAATTTATAAAGTTCATTAGAATGTGCTGCTTCAACCCCTATAACTTCACCCTGTAAAAGCCTATCTTTATAAGCTTTATCTTGCTTTTCAAAGAGTTCAAAGCAAGGCATGGAGATTACATTACAAGCAAAGCCTTGTTTTTCTAATTCATTTGCACTTTCTAAGCAAAGAGAAACCTCACTTCCGCTTGCTAAAAGCGTAAATTTAGCATCTTTACTTTCTTTAAGTAAATACGCCCCGTTTTTTACATCACCAAAAACAGGTTCATTTAAAGCCTTAAGTTTTTGGCGTGAAAGCACAAAAGCACTCGGAATATCAGCATTTAGGGCTATTTGCCAAGCTTTGACATTTTCCACCCCATCAGCAGGTCTAAAGGTTAAAAAATTTGGCATAGCTCTAAAAGTGCTAAGTTGTTCTATAGGTTGGTGTGTTGGTCCATCTTCGCCAACGCCTATGCTATCATGTGTGAAAATGAAAAAATGTTTGATTTTCATTAAAGCTGCTATCCTAGCTGCAGGTTTTAAGTACTCGCTAAAGATGAAAAAAGTTGCCGAAAATGGTAAGAAAATTCCATATCTTGCAAAAGCATTGTTAATCGCTGCCATAGCGTGTTCTCTGATACCAAAATGGATATTTTTACCTTCTACAAAGTCTCCCATACTGTGAAGTTCTGTTTTATTCGAAGGGCCTAAGTCCGCACTTCCACCTAAAAATCCTTCTAAATTTTTAGCTAAAACATTTAAAATTTCACCATTACTATCTCTTGTAGCAAGATCTTTTCCTTTAAAATCAGGATAAGCTATTTTGTTAAAATCAGGATTTAATAACCTTTCTAAAAGTTCTTTTTTAGCACTTTTTTCAAGCTTATCTTTCCATTTTGCTTCTTCTAAATCCCCAAGTTCTACAGCACTTTCAAAGCGGATTTTGCTTGCTTGTGGGATATGAAAACTGATATTTGGATCAAAACCTGCTTGTTCTTTGGCTTTTTTAATCACTTCTTCGCCCAAAGGTGCGCCGTGGCTTTTGTGACTTCCTTCAAGCTCTCCTGCGCCTTTTGCTATGGTTGTTTTTGCGATGATAAGACAAGGTTTTGTGGATTTTTTAGCTTGTTCTAAGGCTTTATTGATTTCTTCATAATCGTGTCCATTGATACTTAAAACTTCAAAACCTTGCGACTCAAAACGCATTTTTACATCTTCATTAAAGGCTAAGCTTACATCTCCTTCGATAGAAATTTCATTGCTATCATAGATGATGATTAAATTATCAAGCTTATGAAGCCCTGCTAAAGAACACGCTTCATAAGAAATTCCTTCTTGTAAATCCCCATCTCCACAAAGACAATAAACCTTGTGATTGATTAATTCTTTTCCTAGTAAGTTTTGAGCTTTTTTAGCTGCCATAGCAAAGCCTACAGCATTGGCAACGCCTTGTCCTAAAGGGCCTGTAGCGATTTCTACTCCAAGAGTTGAAATTTCAGGATGGCCTGGAGTTTTTGAATGAAGTTGGCGGAAATTTTTAAGATCTTCTAAACTTAAATCATATCCACTTAAATGCAAAAAGCTATAAAGCAAAGCACTGGCATGTCCGCCTGAAAACACAAGCCTATCGCGGTTTAGCCAAGTTGGATTTTTGGGATTATGAGAAAGATGATAACTTAAAACCGTTAAAATATCAGCCATTCCTAAAGGTGCACCCGGGTGACCTGAATTAGCCTTTTGCACCATATCTGCACTTAAAAATCTTAAAGTATTTGCCTGTTCTTGTAAAATTTGAATGTCCATTGTTTGCCTTTATAAGTATTGAATTATTAAATTTTGTATCATTTGTGCGAGTTTTTCATTGAGTTTTTCTAAGTCTTGTTCGCATTCACTAAGAAGATTTTCTTTTGTTTTTATAGCTTGTTCAAGTCCAAGCAAATTGACAAAAGAATTTTTATGAGTATCGTTATTAGCAGGCTTTCCGCTTTGTTCTTGACTTGTAGTTACATCGATAATATCATCATTGATTTGAAAAATCAGTCCTAATTTCAAACCAAGTTTGTAAATTTGATTGCTTTCTTCGTTATTAAGTTCGCAAATTTCACAACCCATTTTTAAAGCTGCGGCGATTAATCTTGCGGTTTTATGTGTATGCAACAACTCAAGTTCATTTAAACTCAGTCTTTTGTCTTCAAAAAAACAATCAATAGCTTGTCCTATAACCATTCCATTAAGTCCTGCATTAAAAGCAAGGGTTTTGATGAGTTTGATTTTGATTTCATCTTTTAAATGAGCATGACTTAGAACTAAAAAAGCTTCAGTATTTAAAGCATCGCCCACTAAGATGGCTGTAGTTTCATCGTAGCTTTTGTGTAAGGTTGGAATTCCTCGTCTAAAGTCCGCATTATCCATAGCGGGTAAATCATCGTGTATGAGTGAATAAGTATGGATAAACTCCAAAGCTAAAGCCACATCTAAAGCTTGATTTAAAAGTTCAGGTTTATTGCTTTGTACTACGCTTAAAAGCAATTGTGCGCGAAAATGCTTTCCCCCCGCTTTTAACATAAGTGCTAAAGCTTCATTAAAAAAAGGATGAAAGCTTTCAACTTTAGGTAGATTTTTTTCTAAGTGATGGATAAAAAGTTCTTTTAAATTCACTTAGTAAGCCTTATGAAAAATTGAAATTTACCATCGCCACCTGAGTTGGCATTTCCGCCTAGTTCATTGTTGAAATTTGATAAAGGTAATTTAGTACTTTTGCGTTCAATTAAGATGCTAAAGTCATTACCAGCACTTAAAATATTTTGTAATTCTTTAAAATTATTTAAAATAATATTATTAACGCGTAAAATTTTATCTCCTACCATAAATCCTGCATTTGATGCTTTTGATTTTGGATCTATTTTGGTTACAACAAGACTAGTATTAACCGTTAAACCAAGATTGCTTGTGAAATTTGTAATTTTTGGTTTTGGTTTAGAATCAGGAAGGTTAAATTTGCTCAAATCTTTTGCAAAAACTTCAGTAGAAATATTTAAATCCATATTATCACGCAACACTTGAAAATAAAGAGTGCTTCCGCGATCTGCAAAAAGAATTTTTTCATTGAGTTTTCTTAAATCATTGGCGGGTAAGCCATCAACACTTATAACTTGATCATTGATTAAAAATTGTGGATTTTTTCTTACATTGTTAACATAAATTTTATTTTCTCGAACAACAAAATCAACGCCAATATCTCCCCAATAAACATCATTATATTTCATAAAATGTTTTAAATAGCGATTGCCTATAAAAGAGCTATTATTTAAAGCAATCCCCATCATTTCACAGCATGGAGTCCCTAAAAGTCCTATTTTAGAATTAAAATCAAGTTGATCTTTTTCGTCAATATTTTGAGCTAAATACTTAATATGCCCTATATAAGGTTTATTAGGATCCCAAATTCCAACCCAATCATTACGAGTAAGTTTTTCTTCATCACCCATAGGAGTAGGGATTAGGCTAAAGTCAGTTCTTACAAGATATAAATTTAAAAATGGATCGTATTTTACATATTTGTTAAGCTTAGCATTAGGCTGTTTTAACACAGCAAGTAAATTTTCACTGAGTGCAAAAGCTGGCATTCCTTCATAGTTGAGCATGCTTGCCTTATTTCTTTCATAACCTGCTAAAAAATCTTCAAATTTAGGTCTTTCTATACCAAAAGACAAAGTAAAAAGCATGCAAATAATTAAAATTTTTTTCATAATTTTATACCTCCAAAACCGCCTAAAACATCATTCGCCATACTTGAACGATTTTGCGCAACCATAGCCAAAACATCATTAATTGCAGAAATAAGTAAAATTTGCAAGGATTCTTTATCTTCAAGTAAAGAATCATCAATGCTAATATCGATAATTTCACCCTTTCCATTGGCACTTACTTTAACAAGTCCTGCTCCACTTTTGGCGCTAAATTCACGATTTGCAAGTTCTAGTTCTATATTTTTTGCTTTTTCTTGAACTTGATTTAAAAGTTCTCCCATTTTAGAAAAATCCATATTTTCAAACATTGATTATCCTTGATTTTTTAAAATTTCATTAACAACTACTTTATCACTAAAAGGATATTTTATCCCTTTAATTTCTTGAGTAGTTTCATCACCTTTGCCTAAAATAACGACTAAATCGTCATTTTCTTTTAGTTCTAAAGCTTTTTTTATAGCTTCTTTTCTATCTTCTAACATTAAAACTTTTTCTTTTTTAGTAAAGCCTGATAAAATTTCTTCCATGATGGTTTTTGGTTCTTCACTGCGTGGATTGTCACTTGTAATGATAGCAATTTTTGCAAAATGTTCGACGATTTTTCCCATTAAAGGGCGTTTGGTTTTATCTCTATCTCCACCTGCTCCAAAAACAACGATGAGTTTTTTATTTTTAAGAGTGTCAAGCACTTTTTCAATGCCATCAGGCGTATGAGCAAAATCTACAATCACGCCTTTTGCTACTTGTTCTATCCTGCCACAAACCCCGCCAAATCCACTGATAGCTTTTTCCAAGTCTTTTAAATCAGGCTTTACGAGTTCATTCACACAAGCACTAGCAACTAGAAGATTGTAAAGATTAAAAAGTCCTAGCAAGGGCGAGTCTATGTGAAAAGTTTGATTTTTATTTGTTACAATAGCACTAATGCCTTCTTCTAAAGAATAAGCTTTGATTTGATATAAAGCAGGATTTTCTATGCCATAAGTAAAAGCATTACGCACATTAAATTTAATAGCCAAAGCATCTTTGTTGATAAATTTTAAACTCTCATCGGTAAAAAAAAGTTCTTTTGCTTCTTTATAATTTTCAAAAGTACCGTGAAAATCTAAATGATCTTGAGTAATGTTAGTAAAAATTTTAGCAGCAAAATTTAAGCCTTCGATGCGGTTTTGAATTAAGGCGTGTGAGCTTACTTCCATGATGAAAAAATCACATTTTTTTTGAGTGGCTATTTGTAGGTATTCTAAGGTTTTAAGAATAGGGGAGGTGGTTAAGGATTTTTCATCGATTTGCTCATCGTTGATAAAAGCTCCTCTTGTCCCACAAAGCCCACACTTATAACCTAAATCCAATAAGATAGAATAAATCGCTGCTGCGGTTGTGGTTTTGCCATTGGTTCCTGTGATTCCTATGATTTGAATCTTTTCATCGATTTTTAAAAGTTTTTTACACTCATTTACATCAATGATTTTTGCACCTTTTTCTAAGGCTTGAGCGTGAAATTTAGCATTTTGTGTGGTTTGCAAAAAAAAGCATTCTTTTTCACACTCTAAGGTGTTATCTGTAATGAATGAATTTTCAAGTTTTAATTTCACTTTTAAATCCCATGAGTTTTTCTTGGAGTTTGATAAATCTATCATTTGCCCAAAAGTGCGGCATAACGCTTTCTATATAGTTTAAAGTCATATCTTTATAGCCATTATCAAGTAATTTTTCCAAAAAATCTAAAAAATCATCACGATTATCAATGACTAATTTTGTGCTATGTATAATATTTTCAAAACTCTTTTTAAAGCCGATTTGCTCTTCACTTTTTAGAAAATCTTTGTAGTTTAAAGTATGAGCTTCTTGAATTTCATTTTCTGTTTCATCGGTACTTTTTTCATTTTTAAGCTCTATAGTGCTTAAAATTTCTTCTAAATCTTTATCGATATTTTTAATTTGATAATGTTCTAAATAAAATTCAAAAAGTAATAACGCTTCTTTTGGGGATTTTAAAGCTAGATCACAAAGAGTGATAAAATGAAACAAGCGTTTGTTTTTGCGTTTTTCATAAGCTAAAGAAAAATATATTTTTGCTGTTTTAAAGTCTTTGCGTAAAAAATGCTCGATTCCAAGTTTTTTATAATTTTGCAAATTCGTCTGCTCCGCCATTTAAATTGATTATAGTGATTTCTGGATGAATATCAATCTTAAGTTGCCTTTCAAGACCGTATTTTAGCGTTGTTCCACTTGAAGCGCATCCTTTACAAGCTCCTATTAAATGGACATAAACGATCCCATTTTTAATTCCTAAAAATTCAAGCCCTCCGCCATCACGTTCAAGCATAGGCAAGCTCTTTTCTAAACTTGCTTTAACAGGATTTATAAGCTCTTCATCACTAAAAGGCATCATAATTTATCCTTCAAAATTTTTATATACTTTAGCGTGATTGTGTTTAAAAAAAGGTAAATTAAGGCTTGAAATTTAAATAAATTAAAAAGGTTCGTCATTATTTTGTATGCTAAATCCTAAATCATAAGCTGTAAAGTTTTTGTTACCAAAAATTCCATTTAAGTTTCTAAATGATTGTTGGAGAATTTCTTCGTTTTTTTCATATTTTAAGAAGCTTAAATATTCTTTTAAAAAATTATTTAATTCTTCGGTATTTAAATTTTTAATTAAAAGATTTAAATTTTTATCAATAAGTGTAAAAAGTTGTTTTTTTAATGCGAGTGTAGAATTTTTAATTTTTACATTGTTTAAAAAAGCTAAATTAACCTTACAAATACCTAACAAGAATTCGCTATAGTTTAAATTTTTTCGAATATTTTTACTTTCAAATTCTCTAATATCGCTATCTTCATAACCTTTTTTTTCTAAAATTTTATCCAATAAAATCTTATGCTTAAAACAAACACTATCACTAATTTGCTTAAAATCGTTACATATATCTGGATGCTGTTTTAAAAAAGCTATAAGTTCTAATTCTGCAATGTGAATTTTTTCTTTAGGAAAATTGTATTTATTTTGAGAAATTAAAGGGGTTTGTATGGTTTTTTTTGAATTTTGTGATAAGACAATAAATTTTTCATCCACTTTTAATAAATTTGAAACTAGACTAGTGTAAGAATTTGCCACTAAAGGTTCAAGATTAAAGGTGAATTGTTGTATAGTTTCTAAAGCTTTTTGTTTGTCAAGAGCAGAAATTATGGAATGAGTGGATATTAAGCGTCTGATATAAAATTCACCAAGCTCTATTCCTTCATCGAGTATATTATAGAGTTTTGTGCTTTCATTTTTTGCTATGAGCTCGGCAGGATCTTTTCCACCTTGCAAAATTGCCACTTTACCGTCTATTTTGTTTGTGCTTAATAAAAATGCAGATCGTGTCGCAGCTTTTAATCCTGCTTCATCATTGTCAAAACATAAAATCACTTTTGCATCATAACGGCGGATTAAGGGTAAATGATGTTCGGTTAATGCTGTTCCAAGAACTGCTACAGCATTGTTAAACCCTGCTTTATGAAAAGCTATAGCATCCATATAGCCTTCACATACTATCATTTCTTTTTTTTTGGCTATATTTTCTTTAGCTATATTAAAAGCATAAAAAATTCTACTTTTATCAAATAATATATTTTGAGGAGAATTCACATATTTTGCTGCAACATTAGGATTTAAAGTGCGTCCCCCAAAACCTACCAATAAGTCTTTATGATCATAAATTGGAAAAGTGATACGCCATATAAAACTTGCATAAAATTCATTATTTTCATCCTTTTTTAAAGCACCCACACTCATAGCATCTTCTAAAGGGATTTTTTCGTTATGAAACAATCTTATGCTGTCTTCGCTTGAGCCTGCAAAACCTAATTCAAATTTGGCTATATCTTGATCATTTAGCATTCTTTTATACAGATAATCCAAAGCTTCTTTATGGTGTTTGAGATTGGATTTAAAATAAGCATTTAAGCTAGGCAGTATAGTTCTTAATTCTTTTTTATTTTCATTTTTCTCTTTGGTGTAACTTAGAGTAAAATTACAAAGATTTGCAATTTTTTCAACCGCATCAGTAAAGCTTAATTTTTCGTAATCCATTACAAATTTAAAAGCATCTCCACCAGCTTTGCAAGCAAAACAATGATAAAAACCTTTGGTAGGATTGATATGCATAGACGGGTTTTTATCTGCATGGAAAGGACAGATACACACAAAACTAGAGCCTTGTTTTTTTACTTCTATATAATTTTCAATAATATCAACAATATTAAGTCTTTGGGATAAATTTTCTATACTTTCTTTAGTTATCATTTTAAAACCTTAAATAAAATTATACAAAGATTTAGCTATAATTTGGCATAAAATTTTTAGAGCAGGATGATGGATTTTTTCTTCGTAGAATACAGAGATCCCTTAGTGGGACTTATAATTTTAACTGTTTTAATCTTCGTTGTAGCTGTGGCAAATTATATTTGGAAAGTATTTGCGAGCAAAGATGAAGAACAAAAGCTTGAAAAATTTATTAAGAAATTTGAGATGGATAATATCCACAAAGATTTGTTAAGAAATGAGGGTTTGAGTTTTGGAAATTTGAGTTTTTTGGCCGAAATTTTTACCAAAAGTGGTGAATTTGAAAAAGCCACGCAAATTTATCTTATCGCCCTTGAAAAAAGTAAGGATAAGCAAGAGCGTGAATTTATCTTTTTTGCATTGGCAAAAGTATATTTTAAAGCAGGGTTTTTAGAGCGCGCAAAGGAAGTTTTATTGCAAGCTTTAAAAATTCGACCCAGAAATATACAAACCCTAAAGCTTTTAAAAATTGTTTATCTTAAATTAAGAAAATATAAGGAAAATTTAGAGCTTTTGGGCTGTTTGTTTGAGCTTGGAGAAAATGTGCAAGAGGAAAAAGAATTTTTAAAAGCTTTGGATTTTCTTGCTTCTAGTTTAAGTGATGAAGAAAAAAAAGAGCATATTTTAAAACTACAAATAGACAATAATCCTATGCTAGGACGCTTGGTTTTTGAAAAATATCATATTTTTTTAAATCAAGATTTTTCAAGTATTTGTGATTTGCTTTATAAAGAAAATAAAGCTTTTAATCTACAAAATAAAGAATATTTTGAATTTTTTTATGCCTTGGGTTTGATAGAGGATGAAGAGTCTAAAGATGTAAATTTTAAAAATTCTAATTTTAAAATGCTAAAAATTTTGAAAGAAAATTCCTTTAAAGCAAGGCTTGAATTTTCATATCGTTGCACAGAATGCAAAAGCGTAATGCCTTTGTTTTTTTATCATTGCCCTGTTTGTTATGAATTTAATACTTGTCAAATTATTTATGAAGTGAAAAATAATGAGACATATTGAAATTTATACTGATGGTTCTTGCCTTAAAAATCCAGGTTTTGGAGGATGGGCTTATATCTTACGCTATAATCAACATCAAAAAGAAGGTTTTGGGGCGCAAGCTAATACTACAAACAATAGAATGGAATTAAAAGCGATTATCGAAGCTTTAAAAGCCTTAAAAGAACCTTGTGAAATTTCACTTTTTACAGACTCTAATTTGATGGTTCAAAGTATTAATGAATGGCTAGAAGCTTGGATAAAAAAAGATTTTAAAGGTAAAAAAAATGTAGATTTATGGAAAGAATATATCGATGTGGCAAAACCTCATAAGATAAAAGCTTATTGGATAAAAGCACATAATGGGCATTTAGAAAATGAAAGGTGTGATACTTTAGCACGCGAAGCCGCTTTAAAAATTGCAAGGGAAAATGATGAAAAATATTGAATTATTAGAACAAAAATTAGCCTATAAGTTCAAAGATAAAGATCTTTTAATCCATGCTCTAACTCATAAAAGTTTTAAAAAACCTTACAATAATGAGCGTTTGGAATTCTTAGGCGATGCGGTGCTTGATTTAGTCGTGGGCGAATATCTTTTTCATAAATTTGCTAAAGACGCTGAGGGGGATTTGTCAAAATTAAGAGCGGCTTTGGTCAATGAAAAATCTTTTGCAAAGATCGCAAATAGTTTAAATTTGGGCGATTTTATTTTTATGAGCGCGGCTGAAGAAAACAATGGAGGTAAAGAAAAGCCTTCTATACTTTCTGATGCCTTAGAGGCGATTATGGGGGCTATACATTTAGAAGCGGGATTTGATTTTGCAAGAAATATCGCTTTAAAGCTTATAGAAAAAAACTTCCCACAAATTGATGCAAAAAATCTCATTAAAGATTATAAAACAAAACTGCAAGAAATTACACAAGCAAAATTAGGACAAACCCCACAATACGAAACCGTGCGTGCTTTTGGCCCTGATCATTTAAAGCAATTTGAAATTGCTTTAATGCTTGATGGTAAAGAACTTGCAAGAGCTATTGCAGGAAGCAAAAAAGAAGCACAGCAAATGGCAGCAAAAATTACACTTGAAAAATTAGGAGCTTTATAGTGAATACTTTTGGTACAAGATTAAAATTTACAAGTTTTGGAGAATCCCACGGAGTGGCAGTGGGTTGCGTGATTGATGGAATGCCTGCAGGGGTTAAATTTGATGAAGAGTTTTTGCAAAGCGAACTTGATAAACGCAAGGGTGGGAGCAAATTTGCAACTCCAAGAAAAGAAGGCGATAAAGCTCAGGTTTTAAGCGGGGTTTTTGAAGGATATACAACGGGTCATCCCATAGCTATAGTGGTTTTTAATGAAAATGCCCATTCTAAGGATTATGATAATTTAAAAGATCTATTTCGTCCCGCTCATGCGGATTTTACTTATTTTTATAAATATGGCATAAGAGATCATAGGGGTGGGGGTAGATCAAGTGCTAGGGAAAGTGTTGCTAGAGTGGCTGGTGGTGCAGTTGCAGCGATGCTTTTGCGTGAATTTGGTATTTGTGTTCAAAGTGGTGTTTTTGGGGTAGGAAGATTTGTTTCAAATTTAAAAGAGGAAGAATTGGATTTTGAATTTGCAAAACAAAGTGAGATTTTTTGCTTAGATCCTAATTTAGAAGATGAATTTAAAAAAGAAATTTTAAGCGCTAGAAACTCAAAAGATAGTGTGGGTGCTTCTGTTTATACTAGAGCTAAGGGAATGCTTGTAGGACTTGGAGAAGTGCTTTATGATAAATTAGATTCTAAATTGGCTCATGCCTTAATGGGGATTAATGCTGTAAAAGCTGTTGAGATAGGCGAGGGGATTAATGCGAGTAAAATGCGAGGCTCGCAAAATAATGATGCTTTAAAAGGGGGTGAATTTTTAAGTAATCATAGCGGAGGAATTTTAGGAGGAATTTCAAATGGAGAAAATCTTATTTTAAAAACTTATTTTAAACCTACTCCTTCTATTTTTTCCAAGCAAGAAAGTATAGATAAATTTGGCAATAATTTGGAATTTGAACTCAAAGGTAGGCATGATCCTTGTGTAGGTGTTAGAGGAAGTGTTGTAGCTAGTGCTATGGTGCGTTTAGTTTTGGCTGATTGTTTGCTTTTGAATGCGAGTGCGAATTTAAACAATTTAAAAAATGCTTATGGGATAAAAAAATGATAAAGCCCATTTTTGGGCTTTAATTTGCAATATTTTGAAAAGATTTAACTCCATATCGTCTCTTTTATAAATTTTTTAACACTTAATCTTTATATTTTTTATACATTTTGATAAGTTTAAAAAAACAAATTAATATTATTTTTATTTTAAGTGTGTAAAAAAGGAATTTTTATTTAGGATTTTTTTAGTATTAATTAAAAATATTGATAAAAATTACTATTTTAATATTAAAATGGTTAAAGATATTACAAGGAGGGATTGATGGAATTTAATAAAAAGAAAATTGTTCGTTTATCGTTGAATTTAACACTTCTTGGTGCTTTATTTCCTTGCGTATTGTTCTCAGCAGACTTGCGTCAAAGAAATGGTAATGTTATTGTTTCAAGAACAACAGATCTTACGCAATCAAGCAATAAAACTGATGTAATTAATATCAAAAACCCAAATCAAAATGGAGTATCACACAATCAATTTGATGAATTCAGTGTCTAAGATGGAGTAATTTTTAATAATAGTTTAAAAGATGGAAATTCTCAAATTGGAGGATAGGTAGGGAAAAATCCAAATTTAAAACAAAATGCCAATACTATTATAAATGAAATTTCAAGTAAGCAAGCTTCTAATATCAATGGCGCTGTTGAGGTATTTGGAAAAAGTGCTAATTTAATTTTTGCTAATGAAAATGGTTTTAGTGTAAATGGAGCAGCTTTTTTAAATACCTAAAGGGGTTACACTTAGCACAGGCAAATTCAATGGAGATTTTACAGAAGTAACA
Source organism: Campylobacter sp. 110 (assembly GCF_002383965.1). NCBI lineage: Bacteria > Pseudomonadati > Campylobacterota > Epsilonproteobacteria > Campylobacterales > Campylobacteraceae > Campylobacter > Campylobacter sp. 110. Next base: position 60,803 of record NZ_NXBD01000021.1, read on the forward strand.
AGCAATGGTAGGGTAGCCATTGGAGAAAAGGGGGTAATGGTTGATGGGGATTATTTTAATGTAATCAGCCGTGGGATTGACCTTGCAGGTAGTATTGCCCACTATCAAAGTGGTAAAAATTTATCCGATATTAATTTTATAGCTGGGCTTAATAAGGTCGATTTAAGTACTTCAAATGCTCCAAAAATTATTGCTTCAAAACAAAAAGATGAAAAAATTGATTATGGTATTGATGGGAAATATTTAGGATCTATGTATGCAAATACAGTTACTCTTATTAGCACAGAAGAGGGTGTTGGTGTAAGACATAGTGGAGTAATACGCGGAATTGAAGATGTTATAGTAAAAGTAAAAGATAAGGCTGAATTTCAAGCTATAGGTGTAAATACAAATGGAAGTGTTAAGATAGACGCTAAAGACATTAAAACCTCTTTAATCAATGCAGATACAATTGATTTAAAAGCAAGTGGAAAAGTTACAAATGAAGGACTTTATAAAGGCAAGCAAATTCAAATCAATGCCAATAATTTTGAAAATGCAAAGCAAACAAATTTGAGCCAAGAAACAAAAGATATTTTTAAGATAAATCAAGAAAATTCAAGTATTTTTGCAGACAGTTTAACTTTAAATACTTTAGATAAAACTAGCAATTTTGTATTTATCAATGCTTTAAATGATATTAAAGTGGGTACAAATTCTTTTGACAATCAAGGAGAAATTTCAGCAAATAAAGATATAAGCTTAATGCTTAATGATGATGCTTTTATTAATAATGGCAAAATTTTAAGCCAAAATGATATTCAAATACAAGCTAATAAAGATTTAACTTTAAATCATGGAAATTTATACGCACAAAATTTGCTTCATATAAAAAGCTTGAATGATTTAAATATCAATTCAAAACTCGAAAATACTTCTTCAATAGAGCTTGATGCGAAAAATATTTATGTTAAAAACCTTGTTGCTAGTGAAAAAGAATTAAATCTTCATGCAGATGAAAATCTTGTAAATGATGCTTATTTATTTTCAAATGGCGATCTTAGAGCCCAAGCTACAAGATTTACAAATAATTCTACTTTTAATAGCTTAAATAATTTGTATTTAAATGCCCATACGATTCATAATAATGCTTTAATTTTTGCAGACGAAGATATCAATATCGAGGCAAATATTTTAAATAATAATGCAAATTTAACAGGCACGCTTGAGACTTCGACTGAGTATTCTCAAGGTTTTGGTCAAGTAGGGTACGGTGATACTGCTTTTAAACGATGGAATATGGAAGTAGGTGTTACGGGTATTGTAAAATATAATAATTTATTAGACAGCAAGCAAGCTTCTATCCAAGCAGGTAAAGATATAAATATCAATACCCAATCACAAGATAATGCTAGACAAATCAACAACAGCGGAAAAATTCTTGCTCAAGGCAATATCGTATCTTTTGGAAATATAGACAATAAGTCTTTAAGCAAAGAAATTTCTGTAGGTGAAATTTTAGAGCAAATTAGAGTTAATGGATTTTTTGCTAAAGAATATCTTGGTTCTTGGAATACAAATTCAACTTATTATTTTGTAGATCATGAAAGCTTGCTTGATGCTTTGAAATATTTTTCTACCACCCAAGCAAAAAATCATCAAAGAGAATCAGCGTGGAATGCGCTTAAAGATGCAGCAGCTAAAAATTCAGCTTTAAACCAATATTTTTCTTTATTATTTGGTAGTGATTATGCTTCAAAAAGATTTGTTCCTGATCAAAAAGAATGGAATCTTGATGCAAAGATTGTTTTTAAAGCAAAATCCGAGGCTGTTATTGCTTCAAAGGGTAAATTAGATCTTAATGCTAAGGAATACAATCAAGATTTAGTCAGTTCTTTGGATAAAAATTTTGCCTTACTTGATTCGGATTTAAAAAAAGCGACAAATAGTCAAGATTTAATTTTAAATTCTATACCTGATCTTATCAATTCAGGCTTATTTACTCTTGAAAATAAAACAAATGATAATATTACTTATGAATACACTACAAATACTTCTATCATAGATGAAAGTGAGTATTTTGGATTTTTAAGTATTTTAAATCAATTTAAAAATAAAAACTTCAACGAATTTATAGTTATAGGAGATCCTTTTTTTGAAAATCAGCTTATTAATGCAATGTATGCAAACGCACTACAATCCAATACTAAATTGAGCGAAGAAGAAATTAAAAAATTACTTGAAAATGGAGCAAAATATGCCAATGAAAATGGCTTAAATTTGGGTCAAGGTTTGGCTAAAAATCAAGCTGTTGATCAAGATATGATTTTATATGTAACAATCAAACAAAACGGTAAAAATATAATGGCTCCTATGTTGTATCTTTCTAAAGAGACAATTGCAAATAATGAAATAAAATCAAATCTTGCAGGAAAAACAGGCGTAGATATTAATACGCAATCATTTAATTCTTTGTTAGGCGGCATAGCTTCAGAGGGTCAGATTAATATCAATGCTGGCAACGAGATTAATTTGCAAAGTTCTAATTTAAATGCGCAAAATATAAATTTAAGTGCCAATAATGTCAATATAGACACTGTTTTAGGTATAGATGAAAAAGGCTCTTATAATTCAATTAAAAAAGGAGAGATTAAAGCAAATAATATTGTTAATATTGATTCGGTAAATGATTTAAATATCAAAAATAGTGATATTTCTACTAGTGCGAATGATTCTAAAATTGTTCTTATATCTCAAAAGGGTGATGTAAATATCAAAAACGATTATTCTAAATCATCCTCATTTGAGCAAATTAATACAGATAGTCAAAAATCCAATACTACAACGAGTATAGATGGGGTTTTAAGCACCAATATCAAAGGAGCAAATGTAGGAATTGTTTCCAATCAAGATGTAAATATTATAGCTAGCAATATCAATGCTGATTCTAAAATAGATATCAATGCTAACAATGTTAATATTAAAGATGCACACGAGCTTAGCAAGACTAAAACCGATGGTGTGTATTTAAAACCTGTAGAGATCAGTTATGAAAGCGCTAATTTAGAAGCTTCAAAGTCAATAAGCAGTACTTTAAATTCAAAAGGTGATATTAATATTAATACCAATGGCAATATAGCAATCACAGGTTCAACTTTACAAGCGGATAAATCTGCTAATTTAAATGGAGAAAATATCACAATAGAAAATGGAGAAAATAAAATTTCAAGTTCTTCTCATTCTTCAACAAGTTCTATTGCTGGATATAAGCAAAGTTCTGTAAATACTGATGCTTCTTTGGTGTCTTCATCACAAATTCAATCCGATAATTTAAATTTAAATGCTCAAAAAAATGTAAGCATTAAAGGAAGTGAGCTTAATGGAGGCGAGATTGATATTAAGGCTGATAAGGTTGATTTTATAGCTGCGCAAAATAAAACCCATACAGAAAGCGATTCGATTGCTATTGGGGTTTTTGCTAATGCTAATTTAGAATTAACCGGAAATGGGGTTGCTTTAAGCTATAGTTTTGTGCAAGATAAAGCAAATGCTAATACCACAAATAGTTCTAATAGTATCACACAAGGTGGGGTAAGATCTGATCTTTTAGGAACTGCAGAGGCTGGTTTGGAATTTTCTAAAACGGAAAAAATAAGTGATGAGCTTTCCCATGTTTCAAATACTATTAAAGGTTCAAATATTAATATCAATGCAAATAATGCTTTAGATATAGGTGGAGCTAATTTTGAGGCTAATAAGGATATTAATTTAAGAGCAGGAGAGATTGTTAGTACTAAATATGAAGATACTAAAACACAAAGCAGTGCAGGCTTTGGCTTGTATATTAAAGAAAGAATTGAAGCTACTAGTCCCATCGCTTCTGCTATCAATCAATCGGCTCAAAATGCAGCTGCTAAGAATGAAAATTTAGGCGTAAATTATGGAATAGTAGCTTCTCAAGCTTTAGCCAATACTGCTAATATATTTAGCAACAATCTCATAAATACCACTTCTAATCAAACTCTAGGTTTTAAATTCAATCAAGATAAAAGCCAAAGTTCTAGCGAGAATATTTCTAAAATCAATGCAGGCGGTAATTTAAATTTAGAAAGTACAAAAGGAGGTATTGTTTTAAATGGAGTGGAAGCTAAGGCTAATAGCATTAATATCGAGGCAAAAGATAATGTTATCTTAAATGCTGCAAAATCTAAAAATTCTTCTTCTAGCTCTTCTTTGGAAATTGCAGCAACTAACAAGCAAACCGCAGGATATCATGCAGTTGATGGTGGAACTGTGGGTGAAGGCATTGAAGGTTTTGCAAGTGCGTCGTATTCTAAATCAAACGAAACGCAATTTACCAATGCGAATTTAAATGCTAATAATATCAATATCAACACAGGTAAAGATTTTACACTCAATGGAGCCAATGTTAAAGCTTCTAATGATGCTATTTTAAATGTAGGCGGAAATTTGGAAGTAAATTCTTTAGCTGATAGTCTTAATTCTCAAAAATATAGCGCTTTATTGAATGCATCAGGAACTGGAGGCTTATCAAGCAATCATCTTGTTACAGGAAGTGTTTCAGGCACTTTAGGTATAGGATATGCTAAAACAGATAAAACAACTGTTACAACTCAAAGTGGTATCAGTGCAGGAAATGAAATCAATGGCCATGTTAATGGAAATTTAAATTTGCAAGGGGGAATTTTAAATTCTGATAATCAAAAAGGAAATTTACTTGTTGATGGAAAAGTTACAAATTCTGAAGTAAGTGTCTATGAAAAAAGCGATGGGGCTACGATAAGATTAAGTGGCGGGACAAATCAAAGCTTTGGAGGAGTGGTTGATATAGATGATCATATTGACAAGACAGGCAGTGTAAATTCTGCAGCCAATATCAATATAAACAATAACAAAAATCATGGTATAAGTACAGATACTCAAAATACCACAGATACACAAGATCATTCTTGGGCAGGAGGTACTATAAATCTTAATTCTTCAATCTCTAAAATAAAAAATGGGATAAGCAAGGTTACTGGATCTGATTCTACTTCTAATCAACCATCAAACCAACCCTCTAAATCAGATGGACCTTATATCAATGAAAGCACACAAACTACAAGGTTATAGGTGAAATTTTTAAAAATTATTTTTTTGCTTATGAGTTTTATCTACTTATTGCAAGCAGATGACTCTGCAAAAACGCTGAATTTACTAGATAAAAGACAACAACAATTACATATACAAAAAGAATTTGATGAATTGGAAAAAAAGCAACAGCAAGAAAAGGATGTGTATTTAGAAAATCAAGATTCTGAAGATAAAATTTATATTTTCAAACAAATTCAATTTAAGAAAAACGATACGCTTACCATGCAAGCAAATAATATTTTAAAAAAATACATTAATCAGCCTTTAAGTGTTAATGATATTTATAATATGATTAAAGAGCTTACAAATTTTATCGTTGCGAAGGGCTATTCAACTTCTAGTGTAACTATTGATGGGATTGATCAAGAACGCGATATACTTTTTCTTGATTTAAAATATGGTTTTGTAGGGGAGGTATATCTTAATGGGGATAATAATACAACAAGATTAGATTTTGGTATGCCTTTAAAAAAGGGCGATAAATTCAATATTTACGATTTAGATACAGGCATAGAAAATTTAAACAATGGTGCAAGAGATGTTAAAATTGCTGTTAAAGCCAGTGAAAATTACGGTTATTCTGATATATTTATCAATCTTAAATCAAAGCCACCTGATTTGATATTGGACTTTGATAATAGTGGCTATAAGCTAAAGGAGAATATAAAGCTAGTGCCTATCTTTCTTTAAGTAATATTTTAAATCTTAACGACTCCATACGCTTTGGTTTTATCAAAGGATTGTTAAAAGATATGAGTCAAGAGCGAGAAAATGTTTATGTGGCAAATTATACCTTGCCCATACAGAGTTATCAATTGTCTTATTCTATGCAATATAGTGATAATATAAATATGATTGAGGGATATGATAATTCTTTTATAAAAAATACAGATACAAGCTTAAGACATAAAATCATGTTAAAAAAAATTTTACATCGCACAAGCAAGGATAAATTTTCAATTTATGCTAATTTAGGCATTAAAGATGATGTTAATGAGATTGATAATTTTCGTTTAGAGAGTTCAAGTGGTAGGTATTCAAGTATTGCTAGCGGGGTTGAGTATTCAACGCTGGCATTTGGTGGATTTTTGTTTTTAAATTTAGAATACGAAAAAGGAATTCCATTTTTGGGTTCTAAAAAAGATTCTAAAGATTCTTTATATAAAATCGAATTTGGGTTCTAAAAAAGATTCTAAAGATTCTTTATATAAAATCGAATTTAACAAAGTCAATTTTAATTTAAGCTATCAAAAAAGTTTTTATGCAAATGATGGCCTAGCATTTTTATATCAAAACAGCTTGGGTGCGAGTTATTCTAATGAACCCTTATTGTATGCTGATAAATTTTTAATCGGTGATGAATACACAGTTAGGGGATTTAAAGAAAGCTCTGCTGCTCTTGATTATGGAGCATATAGTAACAATACGATTTATTTGCAATTTCTAAATGCGCCTAAATATTTAAGAGTATTAGAGCCTTTTGTTGGATTGGATATGGGTTATGGTAGGGATTATCTTTTACCCAATAAAGATTTTTTAGCCGGTGTCGCCTTTGGTTTTAGATACAACTTAAATTATCTTTCTTTAAATTTAACAGCTTCTAAAGCCCTGCATAAATCTTCGAATATGCCAAGCGAAACGATTCCTATTTATCTCAGGGCTTCTGTATTTTTTTAAGTTTAAGAAATGAAAAATGGATTGATTTCTTTTTTATCCCCAAAAGCTATACTTTTATAGTTTTTATCTTTAAATTGAAGTTCATAGCTTTTGTTTGCTTCATGCTTGGTGTAAGTTAGAGCGATTTTTAAGGCAAGTTCTAAATCTTTTTCATCTGCATTTGCACTAAGTAAAGAATAAGCACCGATTAAATCCCCAAGTTCTATCACTTCATATTTGGGTGTTTTTAAATTTCTTAGCAGCTCATTTTCTAATTCATTTCTACCTATGATCATTTTAGCTCCATTAGGCAGTCTTAAATGGCGTCCGTATTTTAAAAGTTGCGCATCATTTACCTGCATATCTTTGTCAAATTCTATGAAATCTCGAATTTTTTTAGCAAAACTATCAAGCGTGAGCAAGCATCCTCCACCAGGACTTTCAAAGTCTTCTAAACCAAACTGAGAGGCAAGTTCAAGTTGTCTTTTGCGACTTCTTCCGCTAATACCTTCAAGCTTTTCTCTATCCACCCAGCCTTCTCTTTCAGGCTTGGTTAAAGGCAAATTTTTTGCACACATAGGGCGAAGTATCAAATCCTCCTCATCTAAAGCCAGCTTTTTAACCTTAGCCATCGCATCGCCTCTTTGGCTCATAGGGCGTTGTCCTAAAACTTCACCAGTGATGATAAAACTTGCATTTTCTTCTTTTAACATTGCAAGTGCGGTTTTAAACATAAAAGCGTGGCAGTCTATACAGGGATTGAAGTGTTTTCCATAGCCATATTGTGGATTAAAAAGCACTTCTTGAAGATAGGAATTTCTTACATCTATCATTTCAAAATCCGCACCTACCATTGCTGCACGCTTTTTCATGATTTCGCTTTTATCGCTTGTGCTTCCAAAGCCTATATTGATATTTAGAGCTTTAACTTCTATGCCTTGTGCAGTGATGAGTTTCATTGCAAGCATACTATCAAGCCCGCCGCTAAAAAGAGCTAATGCTTTCATTTATGTTCCTTTTTTAAAAAATAATTTTGTTAGTATAAATAAATTTGATTTTTTTGCCGATATCAAATTTGTAATTGTATCAAATAATTTTAAGATTACAATTATTTTTGGAGGTTTGCTATGAGAAAATTACTCTCTGTTGCACTAGTTGCTTGCTTTATTGGTTCTTTTGCTTATGGCAAAACTGAGAATAATAAAAGCCCACAAGTTAGAAGTTCTTGCGTTGATTATGAAATAAGATTGAAACGATGCAATTCTTTGCCTACTCAATATCAAAGACAAATGTGTCGTTTGGGCTTATTTGCAGCTTGTAAATAAAATAAACAAGTCCAAGTTAAATGCTTGGGCTTTAAAATTTCTAAGGAGTTATTATGGATAAATTAACAATCAATGATTTTAATGTTTCTTTACCAAGTTCTCAAAATGTTACAAATCGTAAAGAAATTTTAGAATTAAAAAAAGAAGATCAAGATAAAATTCCCGTGCAAGATCTTTCGAGTTTAAATAGCGATGGTGTTAAGGTTGTTTTTGAAAATAAGCAAGGTGAACTTATAGCTTTAAATTTAAGCAATGAGAATTATAGTAGTTTACAAAAAAATTTCAGTTCTTATACGAATTATGTTGCTAGAAATGATGGTAGTATAAGGCTTAATGGCGAAGCAAACCAATTTGTTTCAAATTGGTTTGAAAGTGTAAAAGATAATTTTGGTTCTTTAAATTCAAATTTAAATAATAAACAACAAAGTGTAAAATTAAATTTTAATACAAGTACCCTTCAGCAAAGTATGCAAAATTTAGGCTTTAAAACAAGCGATGAAAAAATATCTGATGATGCAAATATAGAAGAAAAATTAAATTTTTTTATTGATAAAGATGTAAATAAAGATGGTAAAGTTGATGGTAGTGATGTTAAAGAACCTAGTATGAGAGAAATTTTAAGCGACATTAAAGAAGCATCAGGTGGTGGAGCTAATGCTATGAAAACCATAGATCCGCAAAAAATCAATAAAAAAGATGATAAGGAAAATAATATCAAAGAAAAAGAAGACGAAGATTTGCTTCAAAAAGCCAAAGAAAAAGGACTAAGTGCCCTAAGTGCAGATGAGCAAGCAAAACTTAAGGCAAGTAATCCACAGATTTTTGAAAAACTTCAAAATAAGTCTTTGCAGAATTTAGGCAAAGATTTGAAAAAAGATTTAATGGTGCAAATAAGTAACAATGAAGCCATATTTGTGAACAAAAGAGTGTAAAAATTTAAAAATAAATGAAATATTTATAGTATTTACTTTGGGTGTAGATTAAGTGCTCTTATTAGTTTTGTATCAGGTTTTTTAGCTTTGATTAGTTTAAGTTATAGATTGTTTTAGAGTCAAAGCAAAGCTATTTAATTCTATTTTTCAAAAATTAGCAGAATTAAAAAACTAGAGCTAAGAAAAAAGATATATAAAAAGCTTGTGATTGCGGTTCAATAAAGCATTTTTTATCTATTTTTCTCTGTTATAATTTGGAAATTCTCATGCTCTTTAGCTTTTAATAAATCAATGATTTGAATAAAGCTTTCAAATTTTGCATTTTTATCGCTTTTTAATTCCACTATGGTTTTTTTATGAAGCGAAGAAATGGCATCGCTTAAGCCTTTTAAATCTGTAGTCTTATCGTCTAGATAGAAAATATTGTTTTCATCAATGCTAATGGATAATTTTTTTTCATCATTGTTAAGACTTAGAGCATTTTCGCTAACGGGTAGATTGATTTGAATTTTGCCATGAGCAATGAAAGTTGAAATACTAAGAATGATAGCAAGTAAAACAAGCATTATATCTATGAAAGGAACTATATTTAACCCTTCATTTTTAGGCAATTTAAGCATTTTTACTCACCTTATAAGCATTACTTAAAAGTGAAACCTTGCGAAGTAAAGCATTATAAGCCATTAAGGCAGGTATGGCGACTAAAAGTCCTAAGGCTGTAGCTTTAAGAGCTAAAGAAAGTCCTACGACTATGGATTTGACATCGATATTTCCCGCTATTCCCATTTCATAAAAAGTAATCATAATCCCTACAACAGTTCCTAAGAGTCCTATGTAGGGAGCGTTAGAATAAATAATATAAATGGTAGTTAAATTCTCGCTAATTGCATCATCAAATTGCTCTTGATTTTCATAATTTTTAAAATCTATTTTTCTAAAAAATAATACTCTTTCAATTACGCACCAAAAAGCTATAAATGCCATAACTCCTAAAATTATAAAGATAATTAAATCAATATAATCTTTTAAAAATTCCATATTTAACTCCATGATTTGATTAAATTTTGGCGATTATACTACAATAAAAATAAAATTATAATTAATATTAATTATCATAATTTTTTAAATAATCATAATTTCACAAGTCTTTGGCTTAAAAATTTAGGTTATAATTTTTTAAATACTTTAACTCTTAAGGAAAAGTATGCAAGAAAATCATAATTTTATTTCTTTTGTTCTTCTTGATGAAGCCAAGTTTGATTTTTTGAAATTGAAAAAGATACTTGAAGATGATTTTGATATATGGATTGCTGATGAAAATTTTACTCAAGATGGAGTAATTTTTTCTTTTAAAAATATGATCGTTACTTTAAATTTGATTAAAAATCCTATACCCAATAACGAAGCAGAATATTATGCTAATTTTAATTTTATGTGGAAAGATGCTTTAGAGCAAACCCAAAAAACATAAAGCACATCTTCTTGTATCTGTTTTAAGTCAGAGTGAATCAAAGCTAGATCAAGCTAAACTTTTTACTCAAATATCATCTGTGTGTTTGCAAGATAAGCATGCTTTGGGATTTTATACAGGAGGAGTTGTTTTAGAGCCTAAGTTTTATATAGAAAATGCAAAAATGCTAAAAGAAAATCGCTTGCCTGTTTATAATTGGATTTATGTAAGCGTTTATCCAGGTGATAATGGCAATAATGCCTACACTTATGGTCTTAGAAATTTCGATAAATTAGAGCTTGAGGTTTGTGATGCAAATATAGAAGAAAAAGAGCTTTTCTTCACTTTGTATGACATTATTTTGCATATTTTAACTTATGATCTAAGTTTAAAAGATGGTGATACTTTAAAATTTGAAGATGGTAGAATACTTTCTTTTAAGAAAAGTCAAGGCATAGGTGTTGAAAATGAGAGTTTAAAAATTATTTTTTAGTTTCACATTCACTTCACAAAGATAAGTTAAACTTCTCTCAACCAAAACACAAAACAAAAAGGAGAAAAAATGAAATTAAAATTAGGTTTAGCGGCTTTATTGGGTGCTACGGTGCTTTTTGCTAGAGATATAATTGTTCCTGCGAGTGAACTTCCAAGAAATGCACAAGATTTTATATCTAAGAATTTTAAAACTGCACAAATTGCTTTAGTAAAAAAAGATATAGATTCTTATGATGTGACTTTAAATGATGGAACAGAAATTGACTTTATTATCACTGGAGAGTGGAAAGATGTAGATGGAAAATACAAAGCTCTGCCAAATAGCATTTTGCCAAATATTATGCCAAAAATCAGTGCTTCATCAAACGCTCAAATCATAGAAGTAAGCAGAGAAATCAACGGATATAAATTTGAATTAAGCAATCAATTAAAAATTTATACTGATGCACAGGGTAATATCTTAGGACAAAAATTTGATTATTAATTCTAAAAGCATGTAAATTTGGAGACTTTATGTTTCCAAATTTTTAAATGAGTTTAAAAATTTCTCTTTGTTAATCCAAATATGGTTTTTTATATAAAAAACCATCTCCAAAACTTACTTAAATTAAATCTTAAAATATAATTTTAATAAGACTAATATTTTACAAAATGTTACATAAATTAAAGAAAAATGCTAGAAATTTAGATTTTTTACCCAGTAAGTGTGTTAAAATAAGCTTAATTTTGCGATATCAAATTTTAAGGAAAATGTATGAATACTCCTAAGTGGACTCGTTATGACACGAGATGGGTTTTATCTCTTTTTGGAACCGCTGTGGGCGCGGGGATATTATTTTTACCTATTAAGGCAGGCGTGGGTGGTTTTTGGCCGGTTATTGCAATGGCTGTGATTATTTTTCCAATGGTTTATCTAAGCCATAGAGCTTTAAGCCGTTTTGTAAGCCAAGCAAATGGTAATGATAAAGACATTACTCATGCTGCCGAGGAGTATTTTGGTAGAGGGGTGAGTATTTTTATTTCTGTGCTTTACTTCTTTGCAATTTTTCCAATTTGTTTAGCGTATTGTGTGGGTATAACCAATACTTTTGAAAGTTTTATCTACCATCAATTTTTACCCCTTTTAAATTCAGAGGGTGTATTTGCAGATATTATTCGTGCCATGTATGAGGTAAGCACAGATGATAAAGAAAAAGTTGTAGCGAGTTTATTTCCTTTTTATCGTTTGCTTTTAGCTTTTATTTTGGTAAGTGTTTTTATGCTTATCATGCTTTTTAGTGAAGAATTGATTACTAAAGTGTGTGAATGGCTTGTATATCCTTTGTGTGCTATTTTATTTATATTTTCTTTGTATCTTATTCCGCAATGGTCATTTGAAAGCTTTAGTGCTATCCCTGGTGCAAAAGAATTTATCACTATAGTATGGCTGACTTTGCCGGTTTTGGTGTTTTCTTTTAATCACTCGCCCGCTATTTCTACTTTTTCTTTAAGTGTAAAAAGACAATATAAAGAACATGCCGTAGAAAAAGCTGATCAAATTTTATTTAGAACTTCTACAATGCTACTCTTTTTCGTTATGTTTTTCGTGATATCTTGCGTGCTTTCTTTAAGTCCTGAAGAGCTTAATGAAGCTAGAGCACAAAATATACCTGTGCTTTCTTATTTTGCAAATAAGCTTGATAATCCTTTTATTTCTTATGGTGGTCCATTGATTGCATTTTTAGCGATTTCTAGTTCATTTTTTGGGCATTATTTTGGTGCTAGAGAGGGTGCCTATGGTATAGTAAGAAAATGTTGCAAATTAGCAGGTAGTGAAAATCCTGATTTGAAAAAAATTGCTATTTATTCAACTTTAGTTATGTATATTATTATGCTAATTACTGCTTATATCAATCCTAGTATTTTAGGTTTTATTGAAAGTTTGGGCGGTCCAATTATCGCAGCAATCTTATTTTTAATGCCAATTATTGCAATTTATACGGTTTCAAAAATGAAAAAATTCCAAAATAAAGCTTTAGATGCTTTTGTTTTTATTACAGGTGTTTTAACAATCATCACTGTAATTTATACTTTTTAAGGTGTGGTGAATGAGTAATTTAAATATTTTTAAAATAGGTGTAGGTCCTTCATCATCACATACTTTAGGACCTATGCTTGCAGGAAATTTATTTTGTAAAAAAATTGCTAAAAAATTAGAAAAAATTGAAAGAATTCAAATCATTCTTTATGGCTCTTTGTCTTTAACAGGCAGGGGGCATTTAAGTGATAAAGCGGTTATTTGGGGCTTGAATGCTTTAGAGGCTAAAAATTTAAGTGCGGCCATACAAGAAGAAGTCAACAAAAATGCCACCGATAAGGGTAAGATCAATCTATGCGGAGAAAAAGAGCTTCGATTTGATTATGAAAAAGATTTGATATTTTCTAAAGATTTTTTACCTTTACATGAGAATGGTATGCAAATTCAAGTTTTTGATGCTAGTGGTGAGATTGTGGATAAAGAAACTTACTATTCTATAGGTGGTGGTTTTGTTTTAACGGCTGCGGAATTAGAAAAGAGAAACAAAGGAACATCCCAAGGCAGAAAGAAAAAACTAGATATAGAACTTAATAATGCAAAGCAAGCCTTAGAACTTTGCGATAAAAGAGATTGGGATTTGGCCGAACTTTCTTATAGATATGAGTTGCAATTTCATACGAAAGAAGAAATAAGATCGTATTGTCTAGAAATTTGGGAAGTGATGCAAGAAGTATATTATAATGGCACACATCCAAACGAGGATTATTTACCAGGAAAACTTCACTTAAAGCGTAGAGCAAAGGGACTTAAAGAAAGAGTAACGATGACAGCTGATCCTATGGGTATTATCGATTTTATTTCTTTATATGCTATTGCGATTGCTGAAGAAAATGCTAGCGGAGCAAAAGTCGTAACCGCACCAACAAATGGAGCATGTGCTGTTATCCCTGCTGTTATGCTTTATCTTAAAAACCATACCATAGGTTTTAATGACGAAAAGGCAATTGAATTTTTATTAGTAGCCATGCTCATAGGTTCTTTTTATAAAAAAAATGCAAGTATTAGTGGGGCAGAGGCAGGTTGTCAGGCTGAAATAGGAAGTGCGAGTTCTATGGCAGCAGGAGCAATGGCAACAGTTTTAGGAGCTAATGCTTTTAAAGCATGTAATGCTGCTGAAATGGCAATGGAACATCATCTAGGTCTAACTTGCGATCCAGTTGCAGGACTTGTGCAAATTCCTTGCATAGAAAGAAATGCCTTTGGGGCGATAAAAGCTATCAGTGCAGCTAGAATGGCAATGACACGCAAATCTATTCCTATAGTCAGCCTTGATGAGGTGATAGAAACCATGTATGAAACTGGTAAGGATATGAATTACAAATACAAAGAAACTTCTTTAGGTGGACTTGCTACAAATTTAAAAACAGTGTGCTAAGATTTTACTTTGCACACTTTTAAATAAATAAATTTTTATAAAATTTAAGGTATTTTTGTTTATTTTTTTGCGTATTTTTTCATTCTTTGGGTTAAAAATTCTTTCATTTCTTCTTTGCTAAAACTTTTTAAAATGCGAATTTGTTTAAAAAGTAAGCCAAGGTTGATGATACCCATAACTAAAAGTAACAAGCAAATCATCAAAAAAACAAGATCAACAGCACCAAATTCATTGATCGCAGCTAAACTTGCAAAAAATATACTCGCTAAAAATAAAAAAATTAAAAGCAAGACTTGTTTTAATTTTGCTTCAGCAAAATTATCACTATTTTGAGTAAAATTTCTAAAAAGTATGATTTTTTTGCCTAAATTTGAAATTAAAATTTCATCATTTTCTTTAAACAAATTTTCTTTCAAACTTTGATAAAAAAAGATTTCATTGTTTAAATTTAGCTCATCTTTGAAGCTTGCTAGCGTATAATCTTTATAAAAAAAAGATTTGATTTCGCTTTTCTTTTCTATTTTAAATAATCTTAAATCATTTCTTGCATAAAAAAATCCGCTAAAGCTCATAAATGCCATAAGTGTCACTCCCTAAAAAATTTCTATAAAGTGGCTTGAAATTCAAAGGCATTGTAACATTTTTTTCATCATTTAAACTTGAACTTTGAAAAATCAAAAACATATCCATCTCATCTTTGAATTTTTTTAGGAAATTTTCTCCGCCTTCATACATTAAAAATTTAGCTTTATTAGGAATTTGAGTATAAATTTGGCGATGAGGCACGCTAAATAAAGGAATGCTTTTGTCAAAATTTTCTAAATTTTGATGACTTAAGATACAAAGATTGGGCGCCTTGCCCTTACAAAGTCTTGCATCAAGTATGGGACGATCTTTTCTTATCGTTTCTCCTCCTAACACAAGCAGATCAATCACAGAACGAATTTTATGCGCATAAGTGCGACTTAGCTCATTGCTTACGATTTTGCCAAAAGGCGAGCCATTCATAGAAAGAGCGAGTTTGAAAAGTTTAAATTGTCCTTTTTGCCATTTTAAAAAGGGTTTTAAAAGTTTTTTTCCCTCATCTTCAAGCACACCAAATTCAATCTCTACTCCTTGTTTTTTTAAAAACTCCGCACCTTTACTTGCAATCTCATTCTCATCTTTAACACTGATAAAAACTTTCTTAAAGCCAAGCTCGCTAAAAAGTTTGGCACAAGGAGGTGTTTTTCCTTGATGAGAGCAAGGTTCAAGTGTGACAAAGGCTATGCTATCTTTAAAAATACCTCTATGGTTTTTACAAATAAATTCATGCATCGCATTGGCTTCTTGAGGTAATGAAATTTCAGGGTTTAAATTTGTAAAAGCATGAGCTATAGCATTTAATTCTGCATGAGCACATCCTGCTTTTTCATGGGCTTTTATGGCTAAAATTTTTTCATTTTTGTCTAGTATAACGCAACCTACAGCAGGATTAGGGTAGGTTAAAAACTGATATTTCCAAGCTTCATTTAATGCTAAATTCATATAAAAATTTTTCATTTCATTCCTTTATATTATACTCTTTAGCTTAGCTCTAAGCTCTTCAGGAAAGTTAGCTCTATAAATAGCAGGGATTCTAGGATCAAGTTTAGAATCAAGTTTGTGTTTGTTGTAAATAAATTCTAATCTTTCAGGACTATAGTATCTTGGTGCATTAGGATAGCCTTGAGGAGGAGTGAGGGCTGCGAGTTTGGCATGTAAATAAAGCTCTTCTAAATAAATTTCTACATCTGCTTCACTCCAGTGATTGGGTAAATTATAACTATAACTTCTTACAGAACCTTCTTTATAAGCATCTATTTCTTGGTCAAATTCCCATCTACTTTCAGGAGTAGAATCCACATCTCTTGGATCTTTATATTTACCCTCATTGATTCCTCTGAGCATTGCCCTTATTACTCTATTGTTAATATCATAAATAAAATCATATTCATTTACATCTATAATCCATTCTGTAGAGATTAACTCATCTAAAAAAGGAAGCATTCCGTATTTATCATAAGGAGGATTTTTAGCAAAGTCTTTGATAAGTTGTTGTTTTAAAGGGTTTTTATGTACTATTTGTAAAGGATAATCATACAATTTTTCTAAAGCCTTTTCATCTCCTAATTGCACTCCAAGCCAAAGAGCTTGAAAGGCTCTTGATTTTAAACCAGAATCACTAAGATATACAGCTGCTTCATAAAAAGCCTTTTTATTGCCCAATATACCTAAGCAAAGTTGATATTCTCCTGCAATTAAATCAGAATATATAGTATTTGCCTTAGCACCAAAAGCTCCATAAGCTCCATGTTCAAAAGCATTTTTATAAAGCTCTTCACTGCTATCTTTAAGCTGGGCAAAATAAAATCTATCATCAAATACTGTATCTTCTATTTTACGAGAATAAACATATAAACCCCAATAAGCATCCCCTAAGTCATACTTTTCTATAAGTTCTTCATAAATCCTTATGCTTCTATAATTAGCATTTAAAAATTCATTGATTAGTTTATACAACAAAGCTTCATTGTTTTCATCTTGGTCTAATTTATCTATAATGGCTCTAAAATAATCTTTTGAATATCCAAGTTCTGCTAAAGCAAGTCCTGCTTTATAATCTTTACCCTCTTCATAAGCATAGCTTAAATTCTTAATGGCTTTTTGAAAAAGATCATATCCTTTATAATCTAGTCTCTTAGCTTCTTTATAATCTTTCATACCTTCTTTATAAGCATTTATAAATCTTTTTTCTTTAGGTCTTTTAGGTCTTATTAAAGCACTATCTTTTAAATCTATGGGAGTACATACTAAGCCACTTCTTTTTACTAAATAATTATACCTTCCTTCTCCATCTAAAGAATTATAATAAGCTTTTTCTGCTTTGGTCCAAGGAGCTAAGCTTCCTTTAACAGGATCTTTTAAATAGATCTTTTGCCAATCTTTAAATTCAAGCAAAGTGGATTTCTCTCCTGTGTGAAACTCTGGATCTAAATATTTAGGCTCATAAAATTTTTTATAAGGGGAATTATCGACTATATTGACAGCTTCTAAAAGGGCTTTGGTGTATTCTTTGGTGTATTTGCCAGTGGGTTTTTCTCGTTGATTAAATAAAAATTCATTGGTTTTTGTATTGAGTTTTATACCTCCTCCATTGGGAGTATAGACCATTTTAATATCTTTATTGGTATCTTCATTGTTATTCATATCCTCTCCTTTGCAAGCATTTAAGCCGAAGATTATTGATATGAGTAAAATAATTTTAAACATGCCTTTTCCTTAATGATATATAATTAAGAAATTGTAGCTTTTTTATAGTGAAAAAAACTTAAAAATTTTATATGATATTAATTTAAGTCAGGAATTAAAATTTATTGCATTTGTGAACTCGTTTTTGAGGTGTTCCTTCATAACAAATTTCAACCTTGCCTTTAACTCCTCTTGTTTTTCTAATGAGTTTTGCCATGGTTTTAGCATATTTTTTATAGTTTTGATTGTTAAGATATTTTTGGGTTGAGAAATTTAAACCCATGCCTTTTGCCCATGCTTCAAATTCTATCTTTTCTACTTTGTCTTTAAAATGTTCTTTGATAGCTTTTACTTCAGGTTGGATTTTATCGCTTGGCAGTTCATTTGCCTCGGCAAATATAAAAAAAGATGAAAGTATAGATGAGATTAAGATGAATTTTTTCATAAATTGATTTCCTTATTTTTTAGATCAAATCAATTTATCATAACAGAGTTTGTTAAACTAATGAAAATTTCAAAGTGGCCGGGAGAAAGGGATTCGAACCCCTGGAGGTGTGACCCTCAACGGTTTTCAAGACCGCCGCTTTCGACCACTCAGCCATCTCCCGAATTGAAGTTGTAAAAATTAATTGCCTTTTTTGGAGGCGACATCCGGATTCGAACCGGAGATCAAGGCTTTGCAGGCCCATGCCTTACCGCTTGGCTATGTCGCCCTGATAATTTTTAGAAAAAGTGGTGCCCGAGGCCGGACTTGAACCGGCACGGAAGAAAAATTCCGAGGGATTTTAAGTCCCTTGTGTCTACCAATTCCACCACCCGGGCGGGTGATAATGGAGCGGGAAACGAGATTCGAACTCGCGACCCCAACCTTGGCAAGGTTGTGCTCTACCCCTGAGCTATTCCCGCGTAAAGCTAAAGATGAAATTCTAGCAAAATAAACTTAAAATGAGTTTATTTTGCTTTGATTATTTGCAAATAAATAAAGCAGTGCCACTAATGCTTTGCTCTTCATCTTTTATTATAGGTAAGGAAAGCTCCATATTATCAGCGCTTTTCATACTATTTAAAGCCCTTGGATAAAAATTTGGAATTGATTCAATATTTAGATTTTTCAGCATACAAGTTTTGTTAAGATCTAAAGAATAAATTTTTTCATAAGAATAAGCTTTTTTTAGAAGTTCGCTATAAAGTTTTTCTTTATTGTCTTTTAGGGTTTGTTTGGAGAATTTAGGCTCTAAGGCAGGTGTAGAAATACCTATAAATTCACTTTTTGCAATGATGGAGTTTAAATCATTTAAAAGTTTGTTAAAATTTTCTAGTTTATCTGCTGTAAACTCACATTCTAAATTTGCATGAAGTCTTTGTCCTTTAGGGGTTTGAACTCCATCTTTATAAGAAAAATTAGGTTCAAGTGAAAAACTTCCGCCACTGCAAAAATTTTCTTTTTTAGAGCGTTCTAAAATTTGATTAAAAGTGTTAGAAATTTGAATTTTATCTTCATTGCTTAAAAAGGTTTGAGTGCTTAAATTTTCATTTGCCCAAAAGTTGATATTTGCATGAAAAATATCGGGTTTAGCTTCCATACTTGTTTCTATACTTCTTGAGAAATTTAAAGTTTGAGTAGTTTTGTTTTTATTTAAAAACTCTACATTAAAAATCACTCCAGCTACAAAAAGTACCAAACATAAAAATCCTATCCCTAAACCTTTAAAAAATGCTAACATTTCTTCATCCTTTAATAAAAATTAAATAATTTTAACAAAATAAATATAAAAATTAATACCCTTTTTTGAAAAATTCTAAAGGAAATTTACATTTTTTACATTTAAATTTTGCACCTTCATTTTGTATTTTTTTATGAATTCCAGAAGGTACATCATGAATTTGCCCTATGCACTCGCAAGCGTAAAAATAAATTACAGCCTCATCTTCATTATCTTTAATTTCTTCAAAAGTGATATCAGCTCCATTTTCAGAGCTTAAAGAACCTAATCTCCATTGTTCTACTTTCATATCTTCATAAAGTATGTGTTCTAAAAGCCATTTTTTTACCATGATATAAAGTTTTTCTTTTAGGTCGTTGGTGGTTTTTATGTTTTGAATGATTTTTATCATGGATTGGATGATTTCTTTATGAATTTGGCGATGCCTTTCAAAGTCTGGATAACGAATGAATTGCATATATTTTTCTTCATCATCAAAATGGTATTTCATATAGTTGAAAAAATCTGTAAGCAAAGCTTTAATTTCATCTCTATGAACGGGTTTATCAAATACATGTTCAACTTTGGCTGCAAGTTCAAACAGCTTTTTGTGTTGGTTGTCTATTTTGCCATTATGAACGCTATAGATTTTATCCCATTTTGGAAGCAAGCTTTATCCCTTATAAGTTTTTTCTTGGCTTCTAATAAAAAATAAAAGCTCTTGACATTTTTTACATCTCATAACCTTGCCTTCATTGGTAATACTTTCATGCTCTTTAAAGCTTAACCTATGATCTATCTTGCAAGGACAAGAATAGATAAATTCGAAATTTTCCTCCTGTGTTAGGGTTTGTTTTGGTGGCAAATCGTTTAACTCAAGTGCTTTATTTTCATCTTTTTTTAAATTCTCATTTACCCAAGCAATAATCATAACATCATGGCTTAAAATATGCCTAGAAAGCCATTTTGACATGATAGAGTATAGTTTTTCTTTTAAATCATTTGTAGATTTTATATTTTGTATCAATTGAGACATTTCATGTATGATATTTTTATGCATTTGTTTGTGCTCGTAAAGGCGTGGATATTGAATTTCTTGCATAAATTCTTCCTCATCATGAAAATGTTCTTTCATATAAGCAAAGAGTTCGGTTAAAATTTCTTTTAATTCATCGCGCTTAACAAATTTAAAAACCGCATTTTCAACTTGTGCTGCAAGTTCGAAGAGTCTTTGGTGTTGGGTATCGATTTTTTGATGGTTGATATTATATCGTTCATCCTAAAGGAATTAGCTTATGATGATCCATTGATTTAACCCTTTAAATGCGTTTAAAAATACTGATTTAATAATTATAACAAAGAATATAATTTTGAAAATTAAAAACGTATTTTAAATATTTTATTCTAAATTAAAGCTTTGAAAATAACTATATTTCCTTGCTTTTTTTATTTGAATTTATATTTAAGTTGTGTTTATTTTTGCATTTTTATTATTTGTAGCTTTGTATTGTATATAAAATGGGATTTTTTATATAAATTGATAAAATGATTTTTGATTTTAATTATTAAAATATCACTATAATACATTATAAATTTTTATGCAATTTTTGTTATACTCTAACCCATGCAAAAACAAATGATTCAAAATTTACAAGATAAATTACTTCTTTGGTATGATAAAAATGGACGCAAAAATTTGCCGTGGCGCAATTTAGAAAGTAAAGATTGTGATGAAAGATTAAAAGATATTGATAGAGCTTATGGAGTTTATATCAGTGAAATTATGCTCCAGCAAACTCAGGTAAAATCAGTTTTAGAGAAGTTTTATTTTCCTTTTTTGCAAAAATTTCCTACCTTACAAAGTTTAGCTAAGGCAAATGAAGATGAGCTTTTAAAGGCTTGGCAGGGGCTTGGGTATTACACTCGTGCTAGAAATTTAAAAAAAGCAGCTTTAGAGTGTGTGGATAAATTTGAAGGCAAATTACCCAAAAAACTTGATGAATTAAAAAATTTAAGTGGTATAGGAACTTATACCGCAGGAGCCATTGCTTGTTTTGCTTATGATCAAAAAGTTTCTTTTGTTGATGGCAATATACGCCGTGTGCTTTCACGCCTTTTTGCCTTGGAAAATCCGAAAATGAGTGAGCTTGAAAGAAAGGCTAAGGAGCTTTTAAATTTAGCAGATGCTTTTAATCACAACCAAGCCTTACTTGATATAGGTGCTTTAATATGTGTGAGTAAAAATGCAAAATGTGGAATTTGCCCCTTGTATGATTTTTGCCAAGGAAAATTCAATACAGAGCTTTATCCTGGAATTAAAAAAACATCTTATGAGAATGCAAACTTAAGTCTTTTTGTATTTGAATGGGATAAAAAATTTGCTATACAAAAAAGTCAAGATAAGCTTTATAAGGGTATGTATAATTTTCCTTTTTTTAAGGAAGAGGAAGGCGAAATTTCTAAAAATATGAAATTGTTAGGAGAGTTTAAACATCATTATACAAAGTATAAATTAAATATTAAAGTTTATCATCAAATTTTAAAAGAGGAAAATAAAAATTATCAATTTAAAAGCTTAAAAGAATTAGAAAGTACCGCACTTTCGATACTTTCTTTAAAGGCTTTAAGATTAATTAAGCTCTGATTTTTTAGGCAGGCACAAAGTTGCTATAAACATAAGCAGAGTAAGCACGGCGATATAAACAAAAAAGCCATTTTCCATTCCTGCATTTTTAAATTGTAAGGCCACCCAAGGTGCAGATCCCCCAAAGATGGCATTAGATATCGCATAACCCAAGCCTGTGCCTAAGGCTCTTACATGTTCAGGGAAAAGTTTGGCTTTAAAAATTCCAGCCACTGAAGTATAAAAACTTAGAATAATAAATAAAAGCACCACTAAGATAAACACTAAAGAAGCATTGTTTTGAGCATTGCTTGATATAAGATTGAAAATAGGATAAATTCCTACAAAAGCTAAGATACAAAAGATGATTAAGGATCGCTTATGTCCTATCTTATCGCCGATATATCCAAAAAGCGGTTGTATAATCATAAGTATAAATAAAGCACCTAAAAAGAGATTATTAACCAGTGTTTTATCCATACCTGAATTTTCCATAAAAGTTTTGGTATAGGTAGTGATAGTATAAAACGCCAAAGATCCACCTGCAGTGATACCAAGTACCATTAAAAATTGTTTCCAAGAGCTTGTAAATAAAGCTTTGAGTGTCCCTCTATCCTCATGTTTGTGAATTTGTGTCGCGCTTTCATTCATCGCTTTACGCACAAGAAGAGAGCCAAGGGCTAAAATTCCACCCACAACAAAAAGTATTCTCCAAGCATAATCTTTCATTTCATCAATGCTAAAAAAGAAAAGCATTATACTGATACTAGCTACTGCTAAAAGCTGTCCGCCTATGAGGGTTACATATTGGAAAGAAGAGTAAAAACCCCGCTTGCCTTCTGTGGCAAGTTCGGAAAGATAGGTCGCTGCTATGCCGTATTCCCCACCTACACTTAGTCCCTGTATGAGTCTTGCAAGTAAAAGCAAGATAATAGCAAAATCCCCCACCACATCTTTACTAGGTAAAGCTGCTATCATAAAAGAGCCTAAAGCCATTAAAACTACAGATACAACCATGGATTTTTTACGACCCACTTTATCAGCTAAAGAACCAAAAAGCCAAGAGCCTATAGGACGCATAAAAAAGCCCGCAGCAAAGACTCCAAAAGCATTGATTTGCTGCACGATAGGATTATCAGAGGTTGAAAAAGTATGAGCAAAATAAGTTGCTGTAAAAGCATAAATATAAAAATCAAACCATTCTACCAAATTTCCGCTACTTGCAGCTACAATAGAACGGATTTTTTTCGCTCGAGTAAGTTCTTGCATAAAATTTCCTTCATTTTAAAGTTTTAATTTTTTCAAGTATAATGTGGATTTTATTTAAAAGTTTTGAAAATATATAAAATAATTAAAAAATATATAAAAATATGTATAAAATGTTACTTATTTTTAAAATATTGCTAAAAAATACTCTTGGATATATAATGAAATTTAAAAAATTATACATAGAATTAAGCGATATTTGCGGTTTAAAATGTGATTTTTGTCCCTCAAAAAAAGCTTTGCGCGGAGTGATGAGTGTAGAAAATTTTTCTAAACTTGCAAGGCAAATTTGGGATAAAAGCGAAATTTTTACCTTTCATCTTTTGGGAGATCCTTTGCTTTTAAATAATTTAGAAGAATATCTACAAATTGCTAAAAATCATCACATGAAATTAGAAATTACCACAAGTGGTTTTTATTTTAGTCCTAAAAATTCTAAATTGTTATTAAAATACGACAATATCCATCAAATCAATATCTCTTTAATGGCCTTTTTAAGCCAAAACAAGCTTTCTTTAGAGCAATATTTTAAGCCTATTTTAGAGTTTTGCAAAGAGCATTTAGAGTATAAAAAATCAAGCTTTATCAATCTTAGACTTTGGAATTTAGATGCTAACTTTAAAGCTCCTAGTGAAAATTTGCCCATTTATGAATTTTTAAGTAAAGAATTTGGGGTTCGAATTCTTACACATTTGGCTAAAAATCGTCTTCAAAGGCATATTTTGCTTCATCAAAATAAGCTTTTTAAATGGCCAAGTTTAAAAGATAAACCCCTTTATACTCAAGGAAAATGTCATGCTTTAAAAGAGCAAATAGGCATTTTAAGTGACGGCACACTCGTGCCTTGTTGTTTGGATACTAAAGGCGATATATCTTTGGGTAATGTTTTTAATGCTGAATTTAAGAGCCTTCTTGATTCAAAACGCATTCAAGAAATCAAAAAGGCCTTTGAAGAAAACAAGCGCATAGAAAAGCTTTGTCAAAGCTGTGAATTTTTTAAAATAAGATTGAGCGATTAAAAATTTTGATTTTCCAATCTTGTTTTAAATTCTTTAATTCTATCTATGATTTTTGGGCTTAAGCGTAACAATACATGGGTGTTTTCATTGTGATAAATTTGTCCCATTTGAGCTGCCTTTGTATTTTTTAACAAAGCATTAGCATTTAAAATGTTGCCATCTGCATTAATGCCTAAGATCAACAAATCAGGATTTTGTTTTAGGATGTATTCTGCTGAGATTATAGGGCGCGCTATTTCACTTTGAGGACTTAGGTTTTTAATGCCTATGAGTCTTAATATATCCGCTATTAAAGAATTATCATTAAAGGCCATGAGTGGATTACTAGAATAAAGGTAAATTCCACTTTTATTTAAGGGATTTTTTTGCAATTCTTGTAATCCTTGTTCAAATTCTTCTAAAAGTTTTTTGCCTTGCTCTTCTTTATCTATGAGTTTTGCAAGAATTTGAATATTGCTTTTGATTTCATCAAGGCGTTGGGCTTTTAAATTGATACTTTTGATTCCAAAGTTTTTAAGCCCTTCTTCTAAATTTAAAGAATACGAGCTTAATATCACTAAGCTTGGCTTTAGGGCAACTATTTTTTCAAGAGAAGGGTGTGAAAAAGTTCCTACGCTAGTTATTTTTGAAGTTTTTTCTTCAGGGTAGATATTTGAGTGTTGCAAATTTGCAATACCTACGATTTGATCTTGTGCATTTAGCATAAAAAGTGTTTCTATACTTGCAGGATCAAGTACTACAATGCGTTCTTTGGCATTAAGTAGGGTTAAAAATAAACTCATAATGATTAAAATTTTTTTCATATTTTTTCCTTTAAAGCTAAGATATAAGGTTTTAAGTCTTTATAGACAATCTCACAATTTAAATTGTAAATTTCTTTTAGAATTTCTTTGGTAAAAAGCTCTTTTGTACTTCCAAAATACTTTATTTCTCCTTCTTTTAAAAACAATACCTTATCACAAAACATAGAGGCTAAATTTAAATCATGCAAAATCGCTACAACTGCGATATTGTTCTGCTTTATCAATCTTTCGCAAAGGCTTAAAAGCTCGATAGCATGGTTTAAATCAAGTGCTGAAGTGGGTTCATCTAAAAAAAGAATTTTGGGTTTTTTAAGCAAGGCTCTTGCTAAAAGCACTCTTTGAAATTCTCCACCGCTTAAAGAAAGTATATTTCTTTCTAAAAAGTTTTCCAATTTTAAAGTTTTTGCAAAATTTTCAACTTCTAAAATATCTTCTTTAGAATAATCACAAAAAGCATGTTTTAAATTTGTAAATTTGCTCATCAAAAGCACATCGATAACTTTTAAGGGCGTGTTTAAACCCGAATTTTGAGGCACAAAACCGCAAAGTTGTGCAAATTCTTTAAGGGAAAAGTTTTTTATATCGGTATTAAAAAGCGATATTTCGCCCTTGCTTATATTTAAATTCTTAAGTATAAGCTTTAAAAGCGTGCTTTTACCCGAGCCATTAGGCCCTAAAATGCCTATAAAAGCTTTATTTTGAAGCTCTAAATTGATATTTTTTAACAATTCTTTTTTATGATAGCTAAAACTTAAATTTTGTATCTTTAATATCATAAAAATCTCCTAGCACTTAAAGCCAAGTATAAAAATACAGGAGCTCCAAAGAATGCTGTTAAAACTCCTATAGGAATTTGCACAGGGGCTATTAGAGTCCTTGCTAGAGTATCACAAATGAGTAAAAAAAGCCCTCCAAAAGCGGTACAAAAAGGAATAACCAAAGCATTGTCATAATTTCTAAGCAAGAGTCTTACGGTATGAGGGATTATAAGCCCTACAAAAGCAATAAGCCCTGTAAAAGCTACCGCAAAAGAAACCGCCAAAGAAGAAACTATCAAAAGATTGATTTTTAATTTTTGGGCATCAACTCCTAAATTTCTTGCCTCATCATCTCCGCTTAAAATGATATTTAATTCATTTTTATGCGCATAAAAATACATAAGACAAAAAATCAAAGGCAAAATCAAAATTCCTATACGAAACCAAGAAGCTGAACCTATATTTCCCATAAGCCAAGCAACTATTTTAAAAGAATCTTCCCCTATAAGATAGGTAAAAAATGAGGTAAAAGCTCCCAAAAAAGATGAAGCAGCAATGCCTATGATGAGTAAAGTAGCTATGGAAGCTTTTGAAGATACTTTAAAGATCGCTAATGAAAAAATAGCAGAACAAATAAAGCCTAAAATTCCATAATAATAATCAGGCAGTTTTAACAAATACGCTAAAACAGATCCAAAGGTTGCTGCTGAAGCTATACCTATGATATAAGGATCTGCTATAGGGTTTGAAAATACATTTTGCGTTACTGCTCCACTGCTAGCTAAAAGCATACCGATTAAAATAGCCATTATAATACGAGGCAAACGCCCATCGATGATGATTTGACGCAAAATTTCATTTTCACCAAAAGCATAGGAGAGAAGTTCTTTAGGGCTTAAATTTTCATCTCCTAAGCAAAGTGCGATGATACAGGTGATTATATAGGCTAAAAAAAGCCCTATAATCACTAGATTTTTAGAACGCATATTTAAATTCAACATAGTAATTTCTACCATTTCCGGCTAGATATTGATCATTTGTGCTGTCTTGATAAGTGTAATATTGCTTATCAAAAAGATTGCGAATGTCTGCTAGAATTTGTAAATTTCTATAATTATAATTTACACCAATATCAGTTAAAAAATAATCCTTAATCCAAGAATTTCTAGACATCTTTCCTGTATTTTCATCAACAACCCCGCCATCTTTTGCTCTTGAAAAATAGCTTAGATCTATATAGCTTGATAAATTTTTATTCCAAGCGTATTCTACTCCGGCTGTGGCTTTGATTTTTGAAACATAAGGAATTCTAAGTCCGTCATTAACACCTTTAGAAATTTGAGCATCAAGATAGCTTAGGCTTTCTTTGAGGATTAAGCTATCATTGAATAAAAATTGATGAAGGTTTAATTCCGCTCCTAAACGACGTGTTTGGTCGATATTATAATATTTCCAAAATGCTCCTCCTGTGGAGTGTGGATTTCCAAGATAAGAAATTTCATCCTTGCTTAGAGTGTAAAATAAAGTCAAATTAAAGCCATAAAAATCCCACCAAAAATCATTAATCCCAAGTTCGAAAGTATCAAAAATTTCAGGATCTAAATTGGCAGTGTAATATTTTTGAGTTGCTTGATCTTTGTTAACAAGTTGTGCAGGAGTTGGAGAGATGAAACCTCTTTCGTATTTAGCATATATATTTCCAGTATCAGAATATTTGAAATTTGGAGTGATTTCAAAGGCAAAGTTATTGCTTGTATCATCAGCGTCAAAAAGCTCTGGATTACTTGGTCGTTGTGTACCGCCCATTATCATTTTACTTGTGTAACTTCTGTGGGTATCATAAAGACTGTATTCGTATCTTGCACCACTTGAAATACTAAAAATATCATTAAATTGATGAGAGTCTAGAGCAAAAACAGAATGGCTTTGCTTATCCATATCCATTAGGGTTGTCATGGTATGACTTATTTGAGATACTGGAGTGTTTACATTATAATGAACTATGCTTGTTCTTTTGGCATCATGATTTGCAAACTCATAGCCAAAGATAAAATAAGAATCATCTTTGTAATTGATTTTATTTTTTAAATTTATACCCGTAAGCGTATCTTCAAAACCGCTACCGGTTTGATAAGCTATGGTGCCCATCATTGGAATTTCATCTTTTAGATATCTTATTTTTTGATTTTGCCAAAATGCTCCGAGTTGAATTTCGTATAAATCACTAAAATAATGATGATAATCTAAAGCAATTTCAGGTCTATTGATTTGAGTGATATTATCACCACTTCCTTTTTGGGTCGGATCACTTTGAATTTGTGCTTTTGTAAGATAGCCACTGCTTGTATTTTTGCTTTCAAAATAATTATAATTTAGGGATAAATCACTATTATCGCTAGTATTTAGATAGGCTTTTGTATTGACAAAATAGCCTTTTTCATTATAACCCTCTTGATAGCCATCGCGGTTAAAGCCTTGTATATCAAAACCAAATGTTAGATAATCATTGATTTTTTTAGCCCCATAAACACCTAAATTTCCACCTAAATTTCCATGATCGTAACTACTGCCTTTAAGACTTAGAGCAAAAGCATCGGATTTTTCTTTTTTTGTAATGATATTAATCACACCCCCTCTAGTGCCACTTCCATAAAGCACAGAGCCTCCCCCTGGTATGATTTCTATGCGTTCTATATTGTTTAAATTGACACTTTCTAAAGGAGTTACGCCATGAGAATTATCAAGCACATTAATAGCATTTCCATTTACCATAACTTTCACAGCTATATTGGACTTGCTTCCTTGTCCACGCATATCGATATTGCGTCCTAGTCCAAAATTTACAAAACTAATGCCTGAAATTCTTTCTAAGGCTTGTTCTAAGGTATTAAATCCTCTTTTTTCTAAGTCTTTACCATCGATAACAATTACATTACGCAAGTTATTGTCTGCATCTTGTTCAAATCCTGCTGCACTTACAACAACTTTTTGCATTTGAATGGCTTTATCATTCAATTCTTGTGCATTGATACCAGTGCTTAGTAAAAATACTAGTAAAGATAGCTTTAAAACTCTTTTGCTTGGATTCAAATTTTTACTCCTTTTAAATAAAATAAATAATGATAATATATATCATAATATTTGAAGAGAAAATTTATCTTTTATAAGCTTAAATTAGAATAAATTTTTGAAAATTAAACGATTTTAATCTTTTTAAGTAATTTTTAATTTGATAATTGATACCATTTTTAACTTATATTTTGTTCTATAAATTTAAAGAAAGGATAAAGATAATGAGTTTTGAAAGTATTATTTCTCATATGAACGATCATCATCAATCTAATTTGATCGATCTTTGTAAAAAATTTGGGGCAGTGAAGGATCCTAAGGGAGTAAGATTGGTCGGAGTTGATTTTGAGGGCTTGGATATAGCTTATAATGATAAAGAAAATTTACGCATAGAATTTCCTAAAAAAGCAAACGAAGAAACCCTTAAAGATGCTATTATCGAACTTTGTATGAGTGCAAAGATTAAAAAAGATCTTAGCGGAGTGGCAAGAGAAGCAAAAGAGTTTATGTTGAGTTTTAATTCGGTTTCTTTAGCGACTTTAAGTGCAGATAAAGAGGTGGTTTGTTCTTATGCACCCTTTGTAAATACTCCATGGGGAAATTATATTTATATCAGTGAAGTAAGCGAGCATTTTAATAATATCAAAGAAAATCCAAACAATATAGAAATAATGTTTTTAGAGGATGAAAGCAAGGCAGCTTCTGTTATACTTCGTAAAAGATTGCGTTATAAGGTTAAGGCTAGTTTTATCGAGCGTGGGGAAGTGTTTGATAAAATTTATGATGAATTTGAAAAACAAACAGGCGGCGAAGGCGGAATAAAAACCATACGCAATATGCTTGATTTCCATCTTGTAAAACTTGAATTTCAAAAGGGTCGTTTTGTAAAAGGTTTTGGACAAGCTTATGATATAGAAAATGAAAATGTAACTCATGTTGGTCAAATAGCAGCCCACACAAATTCCCGCATAAACACTAATCATTAGTCTTGTTTTCAAGACTAATGAAACTATAAATTTTGCTCTTGTAATGATTCTGCTTGATAATGTGCTATCAAAGGTTCGATAACTTCATCAAAAAGTCCATCTTGTAAAATAGCATCTAAACGATATAGGGTAAGATTGATGCGATGGTCGCTGATACGATTTTGCGGAAAATTATAAGTGCGTATGCGCTCACTTCTATCGCCGCTTCCTACTTGGGATTTTCTTGCTTCGCTTTCTTGAGCCAAACGCTCGCTTTCTTGCATTTCGTAAAGTCTTGCTTTTAAGACTTTCATAGCACTTTCTTTATTTTTATGCTGGCTTTTTCCATCTTGATTGACTACAACTATACCTGTAGGAAGGTGAGTGATCCTCACAGCAGAATCTGTAGTATTTACACTTTGCCCCCCGTGTCCTGAAGAGCGCATAACATCTATTTTAAGATCATTGGGATTGATTTCTATCTCTATATCGTCTACTTCAGGCATAACCGCTATAGTTATAGCAGAAGTGTGTATGCGTCCTTGAGATTCGGTTTGTGGAACGCGTTGAACGCGATGTGTTCCACCCTCATATTTAAGTCTTGAGAAAGCTCCTGCACCTTTAACTAGCATGATAATTTCTTTAAAACCGCCCACACTTCCTTCGCTAGAACTAACGATTTCAAGTTTATAGCCACGATTTTCAGCATATCTTGCATAGGCTTTAACAAGATCGCCTACAAATAAAGAAGCTTCATCTCCGCCTGTTCCTGCACGAATTTCAAGAAAAATATTTCTTTCATCATTCGGATCTTTGGGTAATAGCAAAATTTTAAGCTCTTCTTCGAGTTTGGGTTTTAATTCTTCTAAATTTTTTAACTCTTCTTTTGCAAGTTCTCCAAGCTCAGCATCATTAAGCAAAGTTTTGTTTTCTTCTATGCTATCTAGAGTTTTTAGGTATTCTTTAGCTTTTAAGACGATGGGTTCTAAATTTTTTTGCTCTTTAGAAAGCGCAGTCATTTTACTGATATCACTGATGATATCAGAACTACTAAGAAGAGAATTTAACTCTTCAAAGCGTTTTAAAAAAGGATCTAGTTTGCTAGCTAACATTAAAAATTATGAAAGATTATGCAATTTTATTTACTAGAAGAGCTAGGCGACTTACACGACGAGACGCTGTTTGTTTTTTAAGAAAGCCACGACTTGCCATAGCGTGAATGCTTTTGTTTGCAATTTTTAAAGCTTCATTAGCAGCGTTTTTATCGTTTTTAGCAGCAGCTTCTCTTACGGCTTTAGTGATGTTTTTAAGTCTTGTTCTATAAAATCTATTTCTTTCTGTTTTTTTGATAGTTTGTCTTGCTCTTTTTTCAGCAGATTTGTGGTTTGCCATTTATTTTCCTTTTTTGAAATTAAAGACTAAATTATATAAGAATAAAATTTAAAAATATATTAATTTAAGCAAAATTTCAAAATAAATTTATCAAGTCTTTATCCCAAAAGACTAAATCAAATTTAAGCAAAAAACCATAAATCACTGCACTTAAAAGCCCTGCAAACAATCCTGCTAGCATATCATCTAGCATAACACCCAATCCACCTTTGGTTTTTTTATCGATTTTTCCTATGATAGAAGGCTTTGTGATATCAAAGATGCGAAAAAACACGAAGGCCATAAAAAAATTCAGTAAAGAATTAGCGCCGCTTGCAGCGATGGCACATGCTAGAAAAACCCCTGCAACTTCATCAATTACTATATGTTTATCATCGTGAATTCCTGTTTTTCTTTCATAATCATCAATCACTCTTATACTAGCAATAAAAATTAAAATGCTGAGTAAAAATAAGGTAGTGATTCCTAGATATTTTAATATAAAAAAAGCAGGAATTAAAGCTGCTAAAGTTCCAAAAGTCCCCGGTGCTTTTTTTGCACACCCTGAATAAAAAAAAGTTAAAAAAAGTTTTTGCATTGTTTCCTTTCAAACCATATAAGACATTTGATGAGTTTCTAAAAGCTTTTGATAAAATTCTTCATCGCTTTTGTATTCTAAAATTCCATCTGTTGCAAAAAGATCATTATAGATTTTTTGCAAATTCTTAAATCGATTAGGAAAAATAGAAGATAAGATAATACTTGAAACTTCTTTTCGCATAAAAACAGCAGGAGGCACAATACCTGCTCTTAACAATTCTTTTAAGGATTGAGAATTATAATGTAAATGATGATGGCATCCATGAGGGCAAGATCGAGTACTTACTATCATACGACATGCATCGCAAAATACAAATTCAGGCAAAACAATCACTTCTATATCATAATCTTTAGAAAAATCATCCAGTATGGTTTTAGGCTGATTATCATCATAAAACATTCCAAGTCCTGTGTGATTTTGCCCTACGACAAGTTTGGTACATCCAAGACTCTTAGCTAAAATGCTTTCTAAGCTAGGATTTAAATGAGCATGGAAAAGATTGATATCTTTAAGTGGGAAGATAAAAATTCTATCCGGTGGCAAATAATTTTGAATAAATTTTTTCAAATAATTTTGCTTCAAATCAAAATCAAAGCCATTGGCATCAAAAGATTCTACAAGAAAAACAACAACCAAATCCGCCTTATCTATAGTCCAGCGAAACATTCTTTCATGCGCTCTATGCAAAGGATCAAAGCTTGAAACTATAGCGGTAATCTTATGGGCATTAAGATTTTCTTTGGTTTTATGAAATTCTTCTTTGATTTTTTGGATTGTGGAATTATAAATTTCTATCTCTCCACCGATACAAATTTCACCCATATTATCTAAAGAGCAGGTGTGTGGGCTAAAGATATTGGAAAAATTTTTATCATTTTTAAATTTACTTTTAAGCGTGATATTTCCTACTATTTCATCATCAAGAATGAGGTCAATTTTACTTCCTATGCGAATATCTTTAATAAATTCTTCTGAAACTTTTGGAGCAAAGGATAGAGGATAAGGAAAGCTTTCGTTGTTGGATTTGCCCGTTTTAAAAATTTGTTTTGTCTCGCTCTCATCCATTAAATGAGTACAACTGCCAAGCAAACCCTCTTTGATAAGAGAAAGAATGCCTAGTTCGTTTTTGTCTATGATAATGCTTTTATTTTTTTTTGCTGATTTCATATTTTTTCCTTTTCTCCCATAAAGACTTACGAGAAATTCCTAATTTTTTTGAAAGATCTGTATCAGGAAAGACATTTTGATAATTTAAAATAATATATTTAACATATTCATCTATGGTTAAAATTTGATTACTATCGATATTTTTTTCATTATCACTAAGATTGATACACGGAAGCTCTAAATCTTCTATATTTGAATTAGTATGTAAAATAACTGATTTGTTTTTGATAAATTCAAGCAATTTTTCACGCTCTAGCGGTTTTAAAACTTGAAAATTACTCAAGAATAAAAGATTGTTTTCCGTTGTAAGTTTCATCGCTTTTTCTACGGAATTACTCACAGATAGATCAACATAAGAAAGAGTGATGTCATATTCGTTGATATAATTAAATACAAAGGCATCAGCTGAGCTTTGTTTGTTGGATTTTAAAACAACAGGAAGTTTTAGTTTTTTATAGTTGTATTCTGGAATTTTAACTGTTTGAAGTCTTGATTTAATATAGCTTTTATAAGCTTTATTAAGAATGGAAAGCTTTTTAAAATCTTGATAATGTTTGATTTTTCGTATCAATTCTTCTATCATAAAAGGTTTTTGTATATAATCGCACGCACCAAGTTTTAAAGGATTTGAAACTGTGTCTGTGCTGATATAAGAAATAAGCAAAATAATAATGCTATGTTTAAATTCTGTAACCGCTTTTAAAAAATTACTAGTATTAGTAGAAAGTAAAACAATATCATAATATTTTTCAGGGTTACGCTCATCAAAAGAATTGATAATTTCGCAACTATAACCCACATCACTAAGCTTAATACTTATGCTTTGAGCTAGATAAATTTCATTTTCTATAATTAAAACTTTCATATTTTCGTCCAATCAAAATATTTTAAATTTGCGCTTGCTAAAACAGCCATACCTTCTTTACGCCCTATAAAACCTAGCTTTTCAGTAGTGGTAGCTTTGATATTTACTCTAAATTCATCGATATTAAGAGTATTTGCTATATTTTGAGCTATGGCTTCTTTAAAATCTTTAAGTTTTGGAGTTTGTGCCATCACGCAAATATCTATATTGAGAAGTTCAAAGCCAAACTCCTTAACTCTTTTATATGCTTCTTTTAAAAGATTCATAGAATTTGCATTTTTAAATTTTTCATCCGTATCAGGAAAAAGTTCGCCTATATCTCCTAGACAGGCAGCACCCAAAATCGCATCGGTTAAAGAGTGAGCTAAAACATCTCCATCACTGTGTGCTTTTAAGCCCATAGTAGGATGAATTTCAACTCCACCTAAAAGCAAGGGGCGTTCTTCTCCAAATTCATGAACATCAAAACCATTTCCGCAAAAGATTTCATTACTTGGTCGAGGTAAATCAAGCTTTTTAAGATCTTCTTTAAAGGTTATTTTTCTAGTATTTTCCTCACCTTCAACAAACCAAATTTTTCCACCCACTGCAGATATAGCTGTGCTATCATCTGTGAAATCTAAATTTTGATTTAAGGCTTGTTTGAGTAAGCGAGTGCGTGAAATTTGAGGAGTTTGAATGAGTTTGATTTTTTCTCTTTGCAAGGCTTCATTTTCAAAAAGCGTGGTATCTGCGACTTTTAAAGCCGGAGTGATACAATCAGCTTTATCTAAATTTTCAATCAAACGATCAAACAAGCTTTTACTTACTAAAACTCTTGCTACATCACTTACCATTACAAATTCACTGTCTATGATTTCTAGGGCTTTTTTTAAGGATTCTGCCCTAGTGGCACCACCTTCAACAAATTCATAATTTCTAGCAAATTTTTTCATGTAAGAAGTATTACTAGAAGTAACAACTATTTTTTTAAAAGGATAAAAAGTGCTTAAATTTCGCGTAGCATAAAGCCATAAAGGATCGTCGCCAAGGCGTAGAAATTGTTTTTTTACTCCCGTATCAAAGCGAGTAGAATTTCCAGCTGCTAGCATAATCAAGCTAAGATTAGCCATTTTTTCCCTTTGCTATAATATTAATTTTATATATAATGTTACCATATTATACACTTATAAAAAGCTAAATTTTATCATTTTATTAGTAAAATTGATTTTTTAAAAATTAAGGAAAAGAGATGAAAGAGCAAATTTTAGAGAAATTAAAAAGTGTAAAATATCCAGGTTTTGATAAGGATATAGTGAGTTTTAATTTTGTAAAAGATATAAAAATCGAAAATGAGAATGTTATCGTTGAGCTTGAAATTGTTTCATCAAATCCGCAAGTAAGCGAAGAATTACGCAAAAATATTGATGAGGCTTTAGCTTCTTTAAATTTAAAGAATTTACAAATTCATATCATTACTCCAAAAATTCCTGAAGAAAAAAGCAATTCAAGAAGTGGTAAAAATATCGCACCTCAAGTAAAAAATTTCATCATGGTTTCAAGCGGAAAGGGCGGAGTAGGTAAGTCTACAACCACTGTAAATTTAGCTATTTCTATGGCTAAAATGGGAAAAAGAGTAGGGATTTTAGATGCAGATATTTATGGGCCAAATATCCCAAGGATGTTAGGCGAAACTAAAACTCAACCTGAAGTAGTAGGACAAAGATTAAAGCCGATTTTAAGTCATGGTGTTTATATGATGAGTATGGGGGTTTTAATCGAAGAAGGTCAAGGGCTTATGTGGCGTGGAGCTATGATCATGAAAGCTATCGAGCAATTACTTGCAGATGTGATTTGGCCTGAACTTGATGTATTGTTTTTAGATATGCCTCCAGGAACAGGAGATGCGCAAATTACTTCAGCACAAAGCATTCCAATTACTGCGGGTGTTTGCGTAAGTACTCCACAAACCGTTTCTTTAGATGATAGTAAGAGAGCTTTAGATATGTTTAATAAACTTCACATTCCAATCGCTGGCGTGATAGAAAATATGAGTGGCTTTTTATGTCCTGATAATGGCAAAGAGTATGATATTTTTGGTAAAGGCACTGCAGAGGAGATGGCAAAAGCTTATAAGAGTGAAGTTTTAGCACAAATTCCTATAGAGATGATAGTAAGAGAGGGTGGAGATGAAGGAAAACCTGTGAGTTTTTATCACCCTGAAAGTGTGAGTTCAAGGCGTTATTTAATGGCAGCTGAAAAAATTTGGCAATTTATAGAAAAAATCAATAATGAAGGCGGTGTAGATAATTCTGCAATCCAACCTGTGATGAATGGAAAAAGTGCTTGTTCGCATTAAAATTTTGAAGGAGAAAAAATGATTATTAATACTAAAGAAGATTTTTTACTTTTAATCAAACAAATTGAACAAAAAAATGGATATAGTAAACCTAAAGCTTTTGGTATAGCAAGACTTGATCGTGGTCAGCTTAATAAAAATAAAATTTTACAAGCCAGTTTTGCTTTGGTAAATTATGAGCAAAATTTTGGTTCTGCAGCAATTATGCTTGAGGCTTTTATGCAAAGGGGTGTTGAGATTGATTTTGAAGCAAGTGAATTTGTACAAATTCTTAAGCTTGAGGATATTGATTATGCGCTTGCTTGTTTTAAACCTTTTTTAGAAGAAGAGGGACATAAAAATATCGATATTTTAAAGATTATCAAAGATAAATTTAAAGACGATGAATTTGCTTTTGTTTGTCTTTTTGAAGATAAAGAGCCTTTGAGTGTGGAAAGTGTTTATTTGAAACTTTATTTGCTTTCTACTAAAAAAGTACCTTTAAGAAGTATCAATCTAAATGGAGCTTTTGGACTTTTAAGCAATGTAGCTTGGAGTGATGATAAGCCTATCGAGCTTGAGTATTTAAGAGCAAATGAAATGCGTTTAAAAATGAGCAATCAGTATCCAAAAATCGATTTTGTGGATAAATTCCCAAGATTTTTAGCACATATCATTCCTGAAGATAATACAAGAATTCTAGAAAGCTCTAAGGTAAGAATGGGTGCATCTTTAGCTGCGGGTACTACAATCATGCCAGGTGCAAGCTATGTGAATTTTAACGCAGGAACAACAGGGGCTTGTATGGTTGAAGGTCGTATAAGTTCGAGTGCTATCGTAGGCGAAGGTTCTGATGTGGGCGGTGGTGCTTCGATTTTAGGTGTTTTAAGTGGAACAAGTGGAAATGCTATAAGTGTAGGCAAAGCGTGTCTTTTAGGAGCAAATTCAGTAACAGGAATTCCTTTGGGTGATAATTGTATCGTAGATGCGGGAATTGCAGTGCTTGAAGGAACGAAATTTTTACTTAAAGATCGTGAAGAGCTTACTAAACTTAATCCTTATTTTGATTTTAGTAAAGAGATTTATAAGGGTATCGAGCTTAAGGGCTTAAATGGACTTCATTTCCGTCAAGATTCTATCAGCGGAGCGATGATAGTAAGTTTAAATAAAAAAGCGATCAAGCTTAACGAAGCTTTGCATTAATTTACCCTAGATTATCGACAAAAGCCTAATTTTAGGCTTTTTTGTCCATACTTTTCATTAAAATATAAAATTCAAAGGCCTTTTATAAGAAGGGATATTATAAAATTTACCTAAAAAATCGTAATTGTCAAAAATATAAAGTTGATAATAAAGGCAAAAAAAGATATAAGCTAAACCTGCACAAATACCTAGTAATGTAGTTATTATAAAAATAAGTTTTTTCCAAGTAAAATAAGAAATTTTCTTAAAACAAAAATAAATAAATTTAAAAACAAAGACAAAACTAAACAACACGCATAGCAAAGGCACTAAAGCTAAATGCCCATCTAAAGGCAAGGTGAGCAAGAAAAACACAAAGGCTAAAAGCAATCCCAAAATAAAAAGTATTTATAAAATCTAAACTTTCTATCTTTGAAATAACTTTTTTCCACACTAAAAATAAAGGGATATGAATTACTAAAAGATAAAAATAATAAATACCTGCTCGTTTAAAAATTTCCATGTTTGTATGAAAACCTAACATTGGCACTTCAGATATATATTTTCTATGCATTAAGATGAAAAATATCATTAATGCAGGGTAGATAAAAAAGATCAAAAAGCCTAAAATAATATTTTTCAATTTATTCTTTATGTCTTTCTTTAAGCTTAGCGATGACATCTGAAAAACTTAAATTTGCATCTGCGAGTAAAACACTTAAATGATACATCAAATCAGCCGCCTCGCAAATAAGCTCATCTTTATCTTTAACAGTCGCTGCTAAGGCAGTTTCCACACCTTCTTCGCCGACTTTTTGTGCGATGCGTTTTGTTCCTTTTTTAAAAAGCTTTGCAGTATAGGAAGTGTTTTCATCCGCATTTTTGCGTGAATTTATAAGTTTTTCTAATCTTGCTAAAAAGACAAAATCTGCATTTTTTGATACATTTTCAAAGCAAGAGATATTGCCTATATGGCAAGTAGCTCCTATAGGATCAACCAAAATCAAAAGTGTATCATTATCACAATCAAGGCTTAAATCAACGATATTTAAAAAATTTCCACTTTCTTCACCTTTCATCCAAAGGCGATTTTTAGTACGCGAAAAAAATACGACTTTTTTACTTTCTAAGCTTTTTTCTAAAGCTTTTTCATCCATAAAACCTAGCATTAAAACTTCACAGCTTTTTACATCTTGTATTATGACAGGGATAAGCCCATTTACTTTTTGCCAATCGATTTTTTCATTTAAATTTTGGAAATTTTGCATTTTTATATCCTTATACTTACACCTTGGGTTTTTAAGTAGTTTTTTAATTCTTTAATATCAATGATTTGTTGATGAAAAACAGAAGCTGCTAAAGCCCCATCCACTCCTATTTCAAAGGCTTCTAAAAAGTGTTCCATCTTTCCTGCTCCACCGCTTGCGATCAAAGGTACTTTGCATTCTTTTTTTACAAGGCTTAATTGTTCTAAATCATATCCATTTTTAACACCATCTTGATTCATCATATTTAGCACTATCTCTCCAGCGCCCAAATCCTGTACTTCCTTAATCCACTCGATCGTATTTTTCCCGCTATGTTTACTCGTGTTTTCATCACCTGTGTATTTGAAAACCTTTAAATTTCCATTTTCATCTTTAAAGCTATCAATGCCCACTACAACGCATTGTACCCCAAAACTTTTGGCCAAACGAGTGATAAGATCTGGATCGTTTAAAGCAGGGGAGTTGATAGAAATTTTATCCGCTCCATTGGCTAAGAGTTCGGCTGTATCTTCTTCACTTTTAATGCCGCCTGCTATACAAAAAGGGATATTGATATTTTTAGCCACTTCGCTTACCCATTTTCTTGAAATGCGTTCTTTTCTAGCACTTGCAGCAATATCATAAAACACAAGCTCATCGATCCCACTTTGAGAATAACGCTTTGCAAGCTCTACGATATCCCCCATATCTTTATGATTTTTAAACTGTGTTCCTTTTACTACTCTACCATCTTTTACATCTAAACATGCAATTATGCGTTTTGTAAGCATTTTATCCTTTCAAATATCTTTTTCTTTGAGATATTTTTGCATTTCTTCATCACTTTTAACCTTATCAAATTTGGCTTGAATTTTGGCTTCTTTGCCTACTTTAATTTGTTTATTTATATCATCTATAAATTCTTTGAAATTCGGATTTTTGTTAATCAGCATATTGAGGGTTTGAATGTCAAGTTCTCTTTCTTTTGCGCTAAGCAAAATTTGAGAATTTGAAATATCTTTTTCAAGTTTTATCACTCCTATGCCAAAACTTTGATTTAAGCGTCTTAACTCACTTAAAACCTCACTATCGATTTCTTTTAGAATAACCAAATAGCCCTCATTTGCCCAACTAGAATTGCTTACAGCTTGAAAATAACATTCTTTTAAATTTGAAAAATTTAAAGCAATTTTAAGTTCAAAGGAAAAGAGTTTATAGCTGTTTTGTTTGATATTTTCTAAAAGTGTTATGGTCTCTTTTTCATAATCATCATAAGGAAAATAAACCCCTACGATATCAGGATAATTCCACTTGTCTTCTCCATTTTTGCCTTTTTTGCTTTGTTCGTGATAGATTGTTTTACAATTTAAATTAAAATCTAAATTTTCATATAGAAACTTGACAAGTAAAGGATGTAAATCCCTTTCGTGAAATTTATTTTTTTCTTGTTTTTCATTGATAATTTCATTTTTATTTTCAAATTTTAAGAGTTCATTTTCTTTTTCTTTTAACCAAAAGGTTGTAGGTTTTTGAGAGGCTTTGATAAATAAGGAGTTATCACGCATTTCTTTTATATCCATATATATTCTAGCCCCTAATGTAGCAATTGGAGTTTGTCCAATGCTACTAAGCTTTTTATCCAATCCTTTTTCACAAGCAATTTGCCAAATTTCATTCACATTTAAAGGTCTAGCACTTTGTTTTAAGATTTCTAGAGCAAGTTCTTTATAGCTTAATTTGCTAGACATTTTATCCCTTCTTCTACGCTAAAAACTCCATCCAATAAAGCTTTTCCTACGATAACCCCACTACAAACACCCTTGAGTTTTTTAAGATCCTCTAAGCTTGCTACGCCTCCACTTGCTTGAGTGTGAATTTTAGGAAAGTTTTTATGGATGAGTGCGTAAAGTTCAGCATTGCTTCCTTGCATTGTGCCATCTCTTGAAATATCGGTGCAAAGTATGTGTTTTAGGCCTTTGATATTATAAAATTCCAAAACCTCTAAAAGTCTTTTATCGCTCGTATCCTGCCAAGCGTTAATAGCTATCATATAATCTTTTTTTAAAATTGTATCAAGTGCCAAAACGATAGCTTCGCTTCCAAAATGTTGTAAAATTTCAACACAAAGTGTAGGATTTGTAATCGCTAAAGAGCCGATCACTACACGCTTTATTCCACAATCAAGCAAAGCTTGTATCTCTTCTTTGGTACGAATTCCACCACCTACTTGCAAATTAACACTGACTTCATTTGCTAATTTTTCTATTAAAGCAAGCTGTCTTTTATTTGGATCTTTAGCTCCGCTTAAATCCACTAAATGAAGCCAAGTTGCTCCCGCGTTTTCGTATTCTCTAAATTTTTCTAAAGGATCGTATTTGTATACTTTTTTTTGTTCATAATCACCTTTAACAAGGCGTACTACTTGCCCATCGATCAAATCAAGTGCAGGGATTATCATGCTATATCCTTAATGAAATTTGATATTAAAATTTCCCCCGCTTCTCCACTTTTTTCAGGATGAAATTGTACACCATAAAAATTATCTTTTGCCAAACTTGCGCTGAATTTTATCCCATAATCACTTGTAGCTATAGTATAGTCATTTAATGCTATATAATAACTGTGTACAAAATAAAAATAAGCCCCATTTAAACCCTTAAAAAGCGGGTGCGAGCTTGCAACTTTATTCCACCCTATGTGCGGCAAAGAATATTCTTTTGGAAGTTCAAATTTTTGAGTTTTAAAGGGGATGATACTTAGTGTTTTTTGGTCGAGTTCTTCTGAAAAATTCCCTAAAATTTGCATTCCTAAGCAAATTCCAAGTAAAGGTTTTTTGGTATTCTTGATAAAATTTGTTAGATTAAAACTTTCTAAATTGCTCATTGCTTTTGCTGCTGTTCCAACCCCTGGTAAAAAAAGTTTATCTGCATTTTCTAAATCTTTTAAATCTCTACTGATTTTAGCATCAAAGCCTAGTCTATCAAGGCAAAATTTCAAAGATGCTAAATTTGCACATGCTGTATCAATGATGATTAATTTCATATTACCCCTTTAGAGCTGGCTAAATTTTCACTTTCAATTTTTACAGCCATTTTTAAGGCTTTTGCAAAAGCTTTAAAAAGCCCTTCGGCTTTGTGATGATCGTTTTTACCTTTAACCTTTAAATGCAAACTCGCTCCCATTGAGTAGCTTAGCGAATAAAAAAAGTGTTCTATCATTTCAGTACTTAATTCGCCTAATTTTTCCTTTTTAAATTTGGCTTTATAAACCAAATGCGGACGGTTGCAAAAATCGATCGCGCAACTTGCCAAACACTCATCCATAGGCAAGACAAAGCCGTATCTTGTGATGCCTATCTTATCCCCTAAAGCTTGTTTTATGGCACTTCCTAAAGCCAAAGCAACATCTTCAACGCTATGATGCTCATCAATTTCCAAATCACCCTTGCAAGAAATTTCAAGTCCTATGCCCCCATGCACTGCGATTTGCTCGAGCATATGATCAAAAAAAGGAACTCCTGTATTAATAGCAATTTTTCCACCATTTAAACATACTTTTACATGGATATTGGTTTCTTTAGTGATACGCGAAATGCTTGCGGTGCGAAAGGAATTTAGGATCTCTTCTTCTATCTCTTTCCAAGTGAAATTCTCGCTGTATTTTAGCCCACGAATACCTAAATTTGAAGCTAGGATCATATCAGTATCTCGATCACCGATCACAAAGCTTTGTTCTTTATTGTA
Organism: Campylobacter sp. 110; assembly: GCF_002383965.1. NCBI lineage: Bacteria > Pseudomonadati > Campylobacterota > Epsilonproteobacteria > Campylobacterales > Campylobacteraceae > Campylobacter > Campylobacter sp. 110. Next base: position 103,215 of record NZ_NXBD01000021.1, read on the forward strand.
AAGATTGTGCTTGATATACTCATCTAAAAGGGCGGTTTTCGGCTTTCTACACTCGCAATTTTCATTTTCAAAATGTGGACAAATGAAAATATCTTTAAATTCTATACCACAGCTTTGTAAAATATCTAGCATTTTTTGATGTACTATTTCAAAATCTTCTTTAGGAAAGCTTTGAGTTCCAAGACCATCTTGATTAGAAACAAGTACAAATTTAAAGCCAAAATTTTTAAGTTTTAAAAGAGTAGGGATAGCACCTTTTTCAAAACGAAGTTTTTCAAGGCTATCGATTTGAAAATCACTCTTTGGTTCTTCTATGATGGTGCCATCTCTATCGATAAAAAGGATTTTTTCACTCATTTTAGACTTTCTAAGCGAAAAGTTACTGCATTTTTATGTGCGTCTAAATGTTCATTTGCAGCTAAAATTTCAACACTTTTTCCTAAATTTAAAAAGCCTTCTTTGCTAAGTTCTTGCACGCTCATTCTTTTACTAAAATCAGCCAAGCCCAAGCTAGAATGCGTTTTAGTAAGTCCATAAGTTGGCAAGACATGATTTGTTCCGCTTGCATAATCACCCATGGATTCTGGACTTAACTCACCCAAAAATACAGATCCAGCGTGTTTGACTTTATCTAAAAGTTCGCGAGGATTTTGTGTTTGTATGATTAAGTGCTCAGGTGCGTAAAGATTTGAGATTAAAAGAGCTTCATCTAAGTTTTTTGCAATGATGATTTTAGAATTTGCAATGCTTTTAGACGCTAATTCTTTTCTGGGTAAATTTTCAAGTTGGCGGCTTACTTCATCACTCGCACCTTGTGCAAATTCTTTGCTTAAGCATACTAAAATCACTTGAGAATCTGCGCCGTGTTCAGCTTGTGAAAGCAAGTCGCTTGCTACAAATTTAACATTTGCTTTCTCATCTGCTATGACTAAAACTTCACTAGGTCCAGCTTGCATATCTATAGCAGCTCCGTTTATATCACTACTTACTTGGCGTTTAGCTTCGGTAACAAAGGCATTGCCTGGCCCAAAGATTTTATCTACTTTTAAAACGCTTTTGGTTCCATAAGCTAGTGCTGCTATGGCTCCTGCACCACCCATTTGATAAATTTCATCTACTCCGCAAAGCTTGGCGCAAAAAAGTGTGGCATCGTTTATTTTAGCAGGGCTTGCCAAAACGATTTTTTCACATTGAGCTATTTTTGCAGGAATTGCTAGCATTAAAACCGTTGAAAATAAAGGCGCCAAACCCCCTGGTATATAAAGTCCTACCTTTTCAATAGGGCGTGTTAAAACTTCGCATTTTACACCCTTGGTGGTTTCAATGGCTATTTCTTTTGGAATTTGTGCTTCGTGGAATTTTTTGATATTTTCATAAGCGATTAAAATCGCTTCTTTTAAGTCTTTATCCAAGCGTAAGCTTGCGTTTTCAAGCTCTTCTTCACTTACTTTAATGCTTGAAATTTGGGCTTTGTCAAATTTTAAAGCTTGTTCTATCAAAGCTTCATCGCCTTTTTCTCTAACTTCTTTGATGATAGAGCTCACTATCTGTGAAATTTTATCTTTTGCTGCTATTGCAGGGCGTTTTAATACTTCTTGTTTTTGTTTTTCGTCTAATTCGTTAAAATTTATTATTTGCATTTTTTACTCACTTTAACATTTTTTCAATAGGTAAAACTAAAATCGAACTCGCACCTTCTTCTTTTAAAGCTTCCATAGTTTCCCAAAAAAGGTTTTCTTTACTTACCATATGCAAGGCTACATTTTTTTCATCGTGTGCTAAAGGCAAGATAGTAGGCTTTTCTACGCCTGGAAGTAGGGATTGGATTTTATCAAGTTTTTCTTTTGGAGCATGAAGCATGATGTATTTGCTTTCCCTTGCTTGCATTACTCCTGCAACGCGAAGCATGATTTTATCAACCAAAGCTTGTTTTTCATCGCTTAGAGTATTTTGCTTTTGTATCAAACAAGCACGAGATTGGTAAATAACTTTAACTTCTTTAAGATTGTTTGCTTGTAGTGTTGCACCGCTTGAAACAAGATCGCAAATCGCATCAGCTAAATTTGCTCTTGGAGCTACTTCAACTGAACCTGTAAGCATACAATTTTTATAATGAATGTTGTTTTCTTTCATAAAGCGTTTTAAAAGCTGTGGATAAGAAGTGGCGATTCTTAAATTTTCAAAATCTTTCAAATTATCAAATTTTTTCTCTTGAGGCAAGGCAAGTGAAAGTCTACAATAACCAAAATCAAGCTTTGTTAAAAGCTTGTAATTTGCTTCCTCGCCTAAGCTTTTTCTTTCGAGTTCGTTTTCTTCCAAAACATTTTCCCCTATAATGCCAAGATCTACGACTCCATCAAAGATAAGACCAGGTATGTCATCATCTCTAACTCTTAAAATATCTATGGGTAGGTTGGTTGAAAAAGCTATGAGGCTTTGCTCATGTATATGCATTTTAATTCCGCATTTGTTTAAAAGTTCTACGGATTCTTTAGAGAGTCTGCCTGATTTTTGTATAGCTATACGCAAACGAGAATTTTCTTGCATATTTTATATCCTTGCATTTATAAAAATAAAAAAACATATTAGCATAAGTAGTTAAAATTTTGGCTAAAAATTATTTTTTAAATAATCATTTAAGAATTTTTATTTTTAGAATTGGATTTAAAAGATGATTTTGAATTTTTAGATTTATAAAAAGTTGGAGTAAATTAGAAAAATATAAGAAAAATGAATTTTAAAATTCCAGCTTAAGCTGGAATTTTTAGGCTACAAATTCAATAAAAGCCATTTCAGCTGCGTCACCGCGGCGAATTCTTGTTTTGATAATTCTTGTATAGCCACCATTTCTTTCTTTGAAATTTGGAGCTATTTTTGTAACAAGTTTATTTGTAGCATTTTTATCTTGTAAAGCAGCAAAAACTGCTCTGTGAGCGTTAAAATCTCCAAGTCTTGCTCTAGTAATCAATCTTTCTACATAGCCTCTTAATTCTTTAGCTTTTGGTAGAGTTGTTTCGATTTTACCGCTATTAACTAAAGCTATAGTTAAATTTTTTAACAAGGCAGCACGATGAGATGAAGTTCTGCCAAGTTTTCTATATCCGTGTTTATGTCTCATTCTTTATCCTTCGTTTTGTGCTTTTAATTCATCGATTTTTTTCTTAAGCAAATCTTTATTATCACTAAGCTTAGAAGTACCCACAGGGAAGCCTATGCTTTCCATAATGCTTTTGATTTCATCTAAAGATTTTTTGCCTAAATTTTTAAGTCCAGCAAGTTCATTAACGCTCATTAAAGCAAGCTCTCCGATATAAACAATTCCTGCTTTTTCAAGGCAATTGTAACTTCTTGCACTTAAATTTAGATCAGTAATATTTTGCAATAATTTAGTATTTTCTAATTCATTGCTTGTAGCTTGACTTTTTATGATGCTTCTAACATTTGTAATCTTATCAAATACTGATAATTGCTTATACATAGCTTCTAAAGCATTTTGAAAAGCTTCGTTTGGAGTGATTTGTCCATCAGTAGTTACTGTTAAAACTACTTTTTCATAGTCAGGATTATCTTCAAATAAAACTTTCTCAATATCATAAGTCGCCTCTCTTACAGGAGTGAAAAAAGCATCAAGAGCTATGAATTTTGGATCATTTAAAAGCTCTTTAATCTCTTCGCTTGGTACATAACCAATGCCTTTTTCTATGATAAGAGTAAATTTAAGTTCAGCATCTTCATTGATCGTTGCTAAATATGCATCTGTATTTACGACTTCAACTTGATCATTATTTAAATCTTTGCCATAAATTTCTTTAGGGCCTTTGAAACTAAACTCAACGATTTCTTTATTAGAATCACTTTTAAGTTTGAAGCGTAATTTTTTAAGATTGATGATAAAAAGTGCTACATCTTCAAGCATACCACGCATACTATCAAATTCATGCGCCACGCCATCGATATGAATAGCAGTTGGAGCATAGCCTATAGTGCTAGTATAAAGTAAACGGCGTAAAGGATGGGCTAGGGTAATACCATAGCCGATCTCAAAAGGCCATGCACTGATTTTAGCCACAGTATCACTAATATTTTCTATAGTGAATTCTGTCGGCGTATAAGCAGATGTTGTAATGTTTCTCATGATTTAGCCCCTATTATTTAGAGTAAAGCTCAACGATGAATCTTTCCTCTACTGGAATGATAACTTCTTCTCTTTCAGGTTTTCTAGTGAAAATTCCAAATCTTTTATCTTTTTCCACATCTACCCAAGCAACGATACCTGTTTGAGCAGTAAGCTCGATCGCTCTTGTGATTTGAGGATTGTTTTTACTTTTTTCTATTACTTCGATTTTTGCTCCTGCTTCTACTCTAAAGCTAGGGATATCTACTCTTTTTCCATTTACTAAAATGTGTCCATGAGTTACAAGTTGTCTTGCAAAACGACGAGTTGTAGCAAAGCCCATTCTATAAACTACATTGTCAAGTCTTTGCTCTAAAAGTTGGATAAGTAAAACCCCTGTGTTTCCATCTCTTCTAGCAGCTTCTGCAAAAAGTCTTCTGAATTGTTTTTCGCTTACTCCATACATAAATTTAGCTTTTTGTTTTTCTCTTAATTGGAGTCCGTATTCGCTGATTTTACCTTTTCTTGCTCCGTGTTGTCCTGGTGCATAAGGGCGTTTATCTAATGCGCTTTTTCCGGCTAGCCTTCTTTCTCCTTTTAATGCTAAGCTAACACCAAAGCGTCTTTCTAATTTTTCTACTGGTCCTCTATATCTTGCCATAATTAATTCTCCTAATTTTTTCTTATATCTTAGACACGACGACGCTTAGGCGGTCTGCAACCATTATGAGCTAATGGAGTAATATCTTTTAAGAAAGTTACTTTGATTCCTTCCATAGCACCTACGCTTTTAACAGCAGTTTCTCTACCGCTTCCTGGTCCTTGCACTTTAATGCCTACTTCTTTGATTCCGTGTTCTTTTGCTTTATTTAAAGCGTCTTCTACTGCTTGTTGTGCTGCATAAGGAGTTGATTTTTTAGAACCTTTAAATCCTAAACCGCCTGCACTACTCCAAGCGATAGCATTTCCCATTTCATCTGTAACAGTTACCATGGTATTGTTAAAAGTTGCACTGATATAAACAATACCTTTTGCTATATTTTTTTTAACTACTTTTTTCTTTACGATTTTTCTTTTTGCCATCTTTTATCCTTATGATTTTGCACCAACAGTTTTTCTCTTACCTTTTCTAGTTCTTGCGTTTGTTTTTGTTTTTTGTCCGCGAACTGGTAAGCCTTTTCTGTGTCTTAAGCCTCTAAAGCTTCCTAAATCCATAAGTGCTTTTATGTCCATAGCAACTTGTTTTCTTAAATCCCCTTCAACCATATAGTTTTCTTGGATTTCTTTTCTGATAGCTGCTGCTTCATCTTCACTTAGTTCATGCACTCTTTTATCATAAGAAATGCCTGTTTTATCTAAGATTTTTCTTGAAGTAAAAAGTCCTATACCATAAATATAGGTAAGTCCATACTCAACTCTTTTTTTCTTTGGTAAATCCACACCTGCGATACGAGCCATGTTTATCCTTGTCTTTGTTTATGTTTTGGATTTTCGCAAATAATGCGAACCACGCCTTTACGGCGAACTACTTTGCACTTGTCGCACATCTTTTTAACCGATGGTCTCACTTTCATGAGTTCTCCTTAAATGAATTCCACTTCATTTACGACTGCATCAGGTTTTATGAATAACCAACTATTTTTAAAATAAGTGGTGAATTTTAAAAATACCTCTTCATATAGTTCGATACATTTTGTCGCAAAAACGCTAATTTTATCTAAAATTAGCTTTTAAATAACTTATATTATTTATATCTAAAAGTGATACGCCCTTTATCAAGGCTATAAGGTGTAAGTTCAACTTTAACTTTATCCCCTGGCATGATTCTTATATAGTGCATACGCATTTTTCCTGCTATATGACATAAAATCACATGCTTGTTGTCAAGTTCAACTTTAAAATTTGCATTAGGTAATGCTTCAAGCACTGTGCCATCGATTTCAATCACATCATCTTTTGCCAAAATTTTCTCCTCTCATTAAAATTTTAAATAAAACTGCTAATTTTATCAAAAATTATTAAAAATTTTGCTTAAGTTATGTTTTATGGTTTTTATCATCAAAATGGGTTAAATTAAATTGAAAATGATTGTTTGTTTTATAAATATTTGTAGTATAATGGTTATTTTTAAAATTCTTTAAGGTATAAAATAATGAAAAAATCAAAACTAGGCACAAAAGAATTTAAAATTTTAGGACTTTCGTCACTAGGTGGAACTTTAGAATTTTATGATTTTATCATCTTTGTATTTTTTGCTGAATATATCGCAAAAGTATTTTTTCCTAAAGATATGAGTGAATTTTGGACTTTGTTAAATACTTATGGAGCTTTTGCTGCGGGTTATTTAGCCGCGCCCTTTAGGTGGTATAGTGATGGCGCATTTTGGTGATAAATTTGGGCGTAAAAATATGTTTATGTTAAGTATTTTGCTTATGGTGCTTCCTACTTTTACATTGGCTTTTATACCTGGTTATGAAACTCTTGGTTTTTTAGCGCCGTTTTTGCTTATACTTATAAGAATTTTTCAAGGTATAGCTATAGGTGGGGAATTGCCCGGTGCTTGGGTTTTTGTGAGGGAACATTGTAAAGAAAATCAAAAGGCTTTTTCTTTGAGTTGTTTAAATTCGGCTATGGCTTTGGGAATTTTACTAGGAAGTATGGTATTTTTACTGATTAATGCTTTTTTTAGTACTGAAGAAATTGCAGCTTATGCATGGCGTATTGCTTTTTTTGTGGGTGGAATTTTTGGGATTATTTCTATTTATTTGCGTAGATTTTTACAAGAAACTCCTATTTTTAAACAAATGCAAAAAGAACGAAGCTTGAGTGCTTTTCCACTTAAAGATTTATTTAAAGAAAAGGATATTGTAAAAAATTTATTTTCATCAATGATGATGACTTGGGTTTTAACAGGTTGTGTTATTGTGCTTGTTTTATTAATGCCTAAATTTATGCCCAGTATTTTAAATTTAAGTGGGGTTGAAGGAAGTTATTTACAGATATTAGGAATTTTGGGAATAGCTTTAGGCGGGGTTTTTATGGGTTATCTTGTAGATAAATTTGGTTTATTTAAAATTTGCATTTTCTTTTCTTTAGCTTTTGTATTTTTTTCTTTTTTATATTTTTATGCTTTATATGAGCTTAAAAATTTGGTTTTGGTGTGTATTTTGTATTCGATTGTTTGTTTTTTAGGTGGGATTAATGTGTTCGCACCTATTTTAATGAGTGAAGTTTTTAGAGCTAAAATAAGATTTTCAGGAATTTCTTTTTCTTATAATATTGCTTATGCAATTTCAGGCGGTATTACTCCGCAACTCGTTTTTTGGCTTAATACACTTGCGAGTAAAAATGAAAATCCATTTTTATATGGTATGAGTATATATATGATTTTTTTAGCGTTATTAGCTATTTGTGCCGTTTTTATAGTAAAAGATAAAATAAAATTTTGATAATCACTCTTAAAGTGTTATAATTAAAATTATATTTTGGAGTTTATAAATGCCTTTTATTATGGAATTACTTAAGCAAAATAAATTAAAGTTGATTTCTTTTTTGCTTTTTTCTTTTATTACAAGCGCTGTTGGAGTTTTAACTCTTGTTTTTATCAATGATTATTTGCTTAAAAATGCACAAAACATTCCTATTTTTTATTTTATTGTTTTGCTTTTGATTTTTTTTATAAGTTCTACCATAGTTGAACTTGGACTTAGTATTTTTGGACAAAATTTTATTTTTAAAATGCAAAGGCGCGTAGTAAAGCAGATCTTAGACACCCCTTTGTTAAGAGTCGCTAAAGTAGGTAAGGCTAGAATTTTAGCTTCTTTGGGAAGTGATGTGAGAAATATATCTTTTGGGCTTTTAAGATTGCCTGATTTTTTACAATCAAGTATATTGATTTTATGCACTAGTGTTTATTTATGTTATCTTTCACCACAAATTTTTGCTTTGTGTGTGGTATGGATTATGGTTATTTTTATTACTAATAATTTTTTGATGATGAAAGTATATCAGTATTTTAGAAAGGCAAGGGAAAATGATGATGCTTTGCAAAATAATTACCAAAATATACTAGATGGACATAAAGAACTTTTGATCAATCGTGATAGAGCCAAGCTTTATTATGAAGATGAATTTGAAAATAATGCAAGATTAAAAAAGAAAAATAGTACTTTAGGTAATCTTTTTAACAATCTCTCAAACAACTGGACAAATGTAACTCTTTTGGCTTTAGTGGGTGTAGAGTTTTACTTAGCTTTAAAATTTGAATGGGCAAGTGTTGCAGATACTACAACTATAGCTCTTTCTATTTTGTTTTTACGAACCCCTTTAGTATCTATGATAGGATCTTTTCCTACTTTGCTTTTGGCAAAAATCGCTTTGGATAAGATCGCAAAATTGGAATTAGATGATTATATAGAAGGTTTTAAAAAAACACATTATATCAGTGAATGGAAAAAAATTTCTTTTAGAAATACTCAATTTGCTTATGAAGAAAATTTTCATTTAAATCCTGTAAATATAGAACTTAAAAAAGGTGAATTGGTATTTTTAATAGGTAAAAATGGAAGTGGTAAATCCACTTTTTGTATGCTTTTGACAGGACTTTTTAAGCCAAGCAAAGGCGGAATTTATGTTGATGATACGCTTATAGATGATAAAAATTTAGATGAGTATAGATCTCTTATTTCTGCTGTTTTTAGCGATTTTCATCTTTTTACTAAAACCTTAAATAAAGAAAATTTTGCAAGCGAAGAAAAAATTGCTTTTTGGTTGGAGTTTTTAGAACTTAAAGATAAAACAAGTGTCAAAGATAATGAACTGACTTTAACCAAACTTTCTACAGGGCAAAAAAAGCGTTTAGCTATGCTTATAGCCTTGCTTGAAGAAAGGGATATTTTAGTGCTTGATGAATGGGCGGCTGATCAAGATCCTGTTTTTAGAAGATTTTTTTATAAAAAACTTTTACCTTTGCTAAAAGAGCAAGGTAAAACAATCTTTGCTATCACACATGATGATGTGTATTTTGATATGGCTGATAGAATTTTACTTGCACAAAATGGTCAAATTTGTGAATTAAAAGGCGATATAAAAGAACTAGCAAAAAATGCGGTAGAAAAATTTTAAAGGAAAAAAATGAAAAAATTACTCATTTTATGTGTATTTTTAGGAGTAAGTTTAATGGCAAAATCTTTTGAGCTTGTAAAAGAGCCTGTGTTAACTACACAAATGGTTGAAGGGATTTTGGAGCTTGCAAAGAAAGAAGCAAGAAAAAATGGCTTTTATGTAAGTATTACTATAGTAGATAAATCTGGCCAAATTTTAGCAGTTTTAAGAGATGATAAGGCGGGCGTGCATACACTTAATGCTAGTTATAAAAAAGCTTATACGGCCACTTCACAAAAAAGAGAAACAGCGGTTATTTTTAAAGGTGTAAAAGATGGTAAAATACCTGAAGATATTCGTTATTTAGATGATAAGTTTTCCATTATGCCTGGTGGGGTGCCGATTTTTATAGATGGAGTTGTTGTTGGTGGTATAGGTGTGGGTGGAGCACACTTAGATGAGGATGTAAAAATAGCTAAAGCAGGGATAGCATTTTTAAAATAGGCTTTGAACATCAAAGCCTATGATTACTCAGCTTTTGCATAAATTTCTTTTTCAATGTCTATGTAAAATTGTGCGATAGCTTTGTAAGCTTCTTCCCAAGCTTTTAGTGTGGTTTCATCTGCATTTAATACTACTTTGATAGTTTTTAAAAGGCAAGCTCCAACTATAGGATAATGCTCTTCTTTAACCCCTAAAGCAACATGAGTTATGGCAACTTCATCAACAAAGCTTCTCATATTTTCTAAATTTTCTATATTTTTAGCTGCCATTAAAATCCCCATCGCTAAAGCCTTTGGTTGTTTTCCTGAAATTTGTTTTTCCATATTAAACATAGGTTTTACCTCAGGATAATCATTAAACAGTGTTTTATAAAACTCAGTGGTTAAATCTGCTCCATTTTTTTGCAAAATAGGCACACTATCTTTGATGATTTGTATTTGTTCTTTTGTCATAATTTCTCCTTTTTAAAAGAGATATTATATCTTAAAAAAGGAGAAAAAAATTGACTTGTGTTAAAATTATGCTCAAAAATATAAATTTAAAATTATCTTTAAATTATTAAATTATATAATTGATAATAAATTAAAAAGAGGGACTATGGCAAATTTTAAAGCTTTTTATAATGAGGCTAAGTATATTTTTAAGGATAGAATTTTTAATGATTATGCTAGATGCTATGCTTATGGCATTGATGCGTCGTGTTATTTTTATATTCCAAAAATAGTGATTATTGCTAAAAATGAAGATGAAATTAAGCAAATTATTCAATTAGCAAATACTTATAAAACTCCTATAACATTTAGAGCAGCAGGTACAAGTTTAAGTGGACAAAGCTCTTGTGATGGAGTACTTGTAGTGATTAAATTTGCCTTTAAAAAAATAAAAATTAACAAAGACGCTAGCGAAATTACTTTAGGATGTGGTGTAGTAGGCATTCATGCTAATGAAAGTCTTGCTTTTTTGAAGAAAAAAATAGGACCTGATCCAGCTACTATAAATTCAGCTTTAATTGGAGGGATTATAAATAACAACTCAAGCGGAATGTGCTGTGGAACTAAGGATAATAGCTATAAAACCTTAAGAAGTATTAGGGTGATTTTGGCAAATGGTAGTATGCTTGATACCAGCGATGCTTTAAGTGTGGCTCGATTTAAAGATGAAAATAAAAAATTAATTAATGAACTTAGAGAGATCAAAGAAGAGATTAATGCCAATAAAGAATTAAAAGATTTAATAATCAAAAAATTTAAAATCAAAAACACCACAGGTTATAGCCTTAATGCCTTTGTTGATTATGATGATGAAATAGATATTTTAGCACACTTGCTTATTGGCTCTGAAGGGACTTTGGGATTTGTAAGCGAAGTTAAGCTTGCTGTTTTGGATGATTTGGAATTTAAGGCCTCTGCTTTATTGTTTTTTGATAATATCAATAATGCTGCAAACACTATAAAAGAATTTGCTAAAGTTGATTTTGTAAGTTCTGCTGAAATAATGGACTATGCAAGTTTAAAAGCTGCATCAACTTATGATGAGTTAAGAGATATTTTAGCTGATATTAAAGAGGGTAATACTTGTGTATTGATCCAAAGTGAGCATAGTAATGAGCTTAAGCTTGATGAAAATATAAATAAAATAAAAGAAATTTCCAAACTGGCTTATAAGTCATATTTTAGCAAGAATAAGGCCGAATATGATTTATGGTGGAAGATTAGAAAAGCACTCTTGCCTATAGCAGCTAGTCTTAGAAAGGCAGGCTCAACGGTAATTACTGAAGATGTGTGTTTTAATATCGAGGATTTAGCTGATGGAATTAAAAGCATTCAAGAATTGTTTTATAAATATGGTTTTAGTGATAATGGAATCATTTTTGGCCATGCATTAGCGGGCAATATCCATTTTATTATCACACCGGATTTAAGCAATAAGCTTGAATTTGATAATTTTTCAAATCTAGTTAAAGAAATGTCTAATATAGTAGCTTCTTATGGTGGAAGTATAAAAGCTGAACACGGCACAGGGCGTATGGTGGCACCTTTTGTGGAGGTAGAGTGGGGTAAGCAAGCTTATTTGATCAATAAAAAAATCAAAAGTATCTTTGATAAGGATAGTTTATTTAATCCCGATGTAATCATTAGCGATGATAAAGATATTTATAAGAAAAATATCAAACAAGTCAGTTGGATTGATGAGAAATTAAATACCTGTATGGAATGTGGATTTTGCGAAAGATTTTGTCCATCAAATGAATATACAATTACTCCAAGACAAAGAATTGCGATCTTACGAGAGATTAAACGCCTTGAAAGCTTAAATGATGATGAGTCAAAAGCAAAATTAAAGGATATTAAAAAATATTACAATCATTTAGTAGACAGCTCTTGTGCTGCTTGTGGGGTGTGCTCTTTTTCATGTCCTTTGGGGATTAATTTTGCTGATTTTTCATTAAAATATAGAAAAAATAATATAGGATTTATATCTAAAATTTTAGGAAATCTAGCATATAAAAATCATGAAAAAACTCTAAAAATTGCTAAATTTTCATTAAGTATCGCAAATAAATTTGATAATTTAAGTCTTGATAATAAGCTTGGAAAAGCAAGCAATTTTCTTAGCATTATACCAAGAACTAGGGCGTATTTGCCTAAGGTGAATGATTATGAGCTAAAAAGTCATAAAAGAGCTTGCAATGTGGTTTATTTTACAAGCTGTCTTAATAAAAGCTTTAAACCAAATGAAAAAATGCATGATAAAAGAAGTTTGCAAGAAGTATTTGAGAGCTTGTGTAAAAAAGCAAATATAGGCATTATTTATGCACCCAATGATTTATGTTGTGGCAAGGCTTATGAGAATTTTCAAGATATTCAAGATAAAAATATACAAAAAATCAATGACTTTTTAAGCAATATAGACTCACCCATAGTGTTAGATCATAGTGCTTGTAGTGCTAAGTTAATTAGTGATCATTCAAAGTATGAAATTTATGATTTAAGCGAGTATTTATTAAAATTTATTGCTCCTAAGTTACGCATTGATAAAATCAATGAGAATGTAGGATTATATATCATGTGTGCTGCTAGAAAGCTTGGTTTAAATGAAAATATAATTAAGCTTGCAAAGCTATGTACGAATGGAAAAGTATTAATAGATAATGATACCTATTGTTGTGGGTTTGCTGGATACAAGGGCTTTTTCAAGCCTCAATTAAATATTAGTGCTACAAAGGGCTTTAAAAAATTTTATGCCAAAACAAATATTAAGCGCGGGTTTAGTACATCAAGCACTTGCGAGATAGGATTAAGCGATGCTACGGGTATATCTTGGCAGCATATAGCGTATTTATTGGATGAATGCAGTGAAGCAATTTAATTGATAAATAAAACTCCATAATTTAAAGCAAATTATCCCCCTATAGGGCTTGTGGCTTCTTATTTTTTATTTTATAATTTTTTTAATTTTAAATTTGAGGAGTTGCAAGTGCTTAGATGGTTTGTTTTACTATTTTTATTGTTTTTCAATCTTGAGGCTAAAATTCCAAAAGATACTTTAATCGTAGCTGTGGAAAATGAAATTTCAAGGATAAATCCTGCATATAGCGAAGATCATGATGCGGTGATTAATCTTGTATTTTCAGGACTTACGCGTTTTGATGAGCATATGAATTTAAAGCCTGATTTAGCTGCGTCGTGGAATGTAAGCAAGGATGGACTTAGCTATGATATCTTTTTGCGTGAAGATGTTTTGTGGCACGATGGAGTGAAATTTAGTGCCGATGATGTTAAATTCAGTCTTGAAGTTTTTAAAAATCCTAAAAATAATTCTTCAGTTTATGTGAATTTTGAAGATATTAAAAGTATAGAAATTTTAAATCCTTATCATCTTAAAATCACGCTTTCTAAACCTTTTCCTGCATTTTTAGATGCTTTAAGTATAGGAATGCTTCCTAAACATTTACTTAGTGATAAAGACTTAAATACTGCTTCTTTTAATCAAAACCCCATAGGCACGGGTCCTTATAAATTTGTAAAATGGAAAAAGGGCGAATATGTAGAGTTTAAAGCCAATGAGAATTTTTATCTTACAAAAGTAAAAACTCCAAGACTGATTATAAAACACATTTTTGATCCTTCAGTTGCAAGTGTAGAGCTTAAAAATGGCAAAATTGATGTGGCTTTGATCGATGTTTCTTTATTGAATATTTTTAAAAAGGATGAAAATTTTAAAATTTTGCATGAAAGATCTGCTGATTATAGAGCTTTAATGTTTAATTTAGAGAATGAATTTTTAAAAGATATTCAAATAAGAAAGGCTTTAAATTATGCTGTTGATAAGCAAAGTATAGTCAAAAATCTTTTGCATGATTATGGTTTTGTAGCCAATCATCCTTTAGAGCGTTCTTGGGCAGATTCTAAAACCTTTAAAACTTATGAGTATAATCCTAAAAAAGCCCAAGATTTGATTTTGGCTTTAGGTTTTAAGAAAAACGATGAGGGTATTTTTGAAAAAGATGGCAAGATTTTAGAATTTGAAATTTGGACTATGAGTAATGATCCTCTAAGGGTGAGTTTGGCAGGAATTGTGCAAAGTGAGTTTAAAAAAATAGGGGTTATAGCTAAGGTTGTAGCAAAGCCTGCGGGCAGTTTTGATTATTCTAAAGTAGATAGTTTTTTAATAGGCTGGGGAAGTCCTTTAGATCCTGATTTTCACACTTTTAGGGTATTTGAAAGTTCGCAAGATAGTGCTTTAAATAATGAGGGTTGGAATTTTGGACATTATCATGATAAAAAGGTAGATATAGCCTTGCAAAAAGCTAGAAATACTTTAAATTTGGAAGAGCGTAAAAAGTATTATAAAGAATTTATTGATGCTTTGTATGAAAATCCTCCTTTTATTTTTCTAACTTATCTTGATTTTGCCTTAGTTTATAATGCTAAACTTGAGGGTGTTAAAGCAAGAAATTTAGGCCATCATGGAGTAGGTTTTACTTGGAATATTTATGAGTGGAGTAAAAAATAAGTGCTAAAACGCTTAGTTTTTAGTATTTTTATCGCATTTTTTAGCACTTTTTTATGCTTTGTTTTGCTTTATTTTAGTAAAGGTAGTGTAGCGTATGCAAATAAAGTCAATTCTCAAAGCAAGGAATTAGTTCAAAGAATAGAAGCCAATTTAGGGCTAGATAAGCCCTTGCTAGAGCAGTATCAAATTTGGCTTTTTAAGGCTTTAAAAGGGGATTTAGGTGTTTCTTTTTTAAGTGGGGAAAGTGTTTTAAAGCTCATTAAAGAAAGGATGGCAAATACCTTGATTTTAAGCCTGAGTGCCTTAGTGCTTTTGTTTTTACTCAGTGTTTTTCTTGCTCTTTTGGGCCATTATTATAAAGAAAGTTTTATAGATAAATTGATCACTTTTCTAGCCTTTAACTTTTTTGCTTTACCGCCTTTTGTTTTGGCTTTATTTTTTGTTTTGATTTTTGGAATTTTTTGGCAGGTTTTACCTATAACAGGGACGAGCGATATAGGTCTTGAAGATGATTTTTTTAACCGCTTAAAACATCTTATTTTGCCTGTTTTAGTGCTTGTTTTATCGCATTTAGCTTTGTTTTTACGCATAGCTAGAAATTTTATCAATGAAACTTTTTCGCAAATTTTTGTTCAAAATTTATACGCTAGAGCCTTAAGGGAAAAAGATATTTATTTTTTGGTTTTAAGATATTCTTTAAGCCCTATTATAGCTTATTTTGGAGGCAGTGCTTTAAGTTTTATGATGGGAACTTATGTGGTTGAGAGTGTTTTTGCTTATGAGGGGCTTGGGAGTTTGCTTTTTGAAAGCATTCTTTTTAAGGATTTTCCTATGGCTTTGGCTTTGATATTTTTTAGTGTTTTACTTGCTGCTTTTTTTACATTTTTAAGCGATGTTTTTGCTTGGATTTTAAATCCAAGATTAAAAAGGTTGAAATTTGTTTAAGATAATACTTTTTCTTACGCCTTTAATGTTTTTGATTTTAAGTGCTTTGTTTGCGCCTTTACTGGCTCCTTTTGATGTTTTAGAAAGTCATTTAAATCATTTGCACCAAGCTCCTAATTTAACTTATTATCTAGGGACTGATTTTTTAGGTAGAGATGTATTTTCGCGTTTGCTTTTTGCTTTGAGAATTTCTTTATTTATAGGAATTTGTAGTTCTTTTTTGTCTATATTTTTTGCTCTTTTTTATTTATTTTTAGCAAGATGTTTTTTTTATACTTTTTGGATGCGAATTTTAGATCTTTTTTTAGCTTTGCCTGCTTTTTTGTTGATGATGTTTTTTCAAAGTTTTGTGGGTGTAAATATGTTTTTAATGATTTTTCTCATCGCTTTAGTGCATTGGCCTTTTATAGCAAGGATTGTAGAAAGCGAGTTAAAAAGACTAGAAAATTTAGACTTTTATAAAGCAAGTATAGTGTTAGGAAGGACTAAATTCAGAGCTTTTTTTAAGGATTTATTGCCAGCTTTAAAATCTTTAATATTTGTTCTTTTTATATTTAATATCATTCATGCCATAGCCACTGAAGCGACTTTAAGTTTTTTTGGCTTAGGTCTTGGTTTTAATATACCGACTTTAGGAATTTTACTCAATGAATCTTCAAAGGCTATTTTTATAGGTGCTTGGTGGATGATATTGTTTCCACTTTTAGCTCTTATGTTTTTATTTTTGCCCCTTTTATGGCTTGGAAATTATTTGCAAAAAATCGGCGGAGTAAGATCTTGAAAGTAAGAAATTTAAGTCTAAAATTAAATCAAAAAAAGATCTTTGAAAATATAAGTTTTGATATTAAAAAAGCTAAGAGTTTGATGATTGTAGGTGAGAGTGGGGTTGGAAAAAGTCTTTTGGGAAAATCCTTAATCAGACTACTTGATCCTAAATTTGAAATAAATGCGGATGAATGGAGCTTTAATGAAGTTTCTGTTTTCAATTTAAATCAAAACGAACTTCGTGCATTTCGTTCTAAAGTCGGACTTGTTTTACAAGATGCGGAGCTTAGTCTTTATCCGTATTTGGATATAGGTAATTTATTTCATCTTATTTTAAAAACTCATACAAAATTAAATCAAAAGGACCGTAAAAGATATGCTTTTGATTTGCTTGAAAAATTAGGCTTTGATGATGTAGATTTATTGTGGCATTCTTATGCAAATGAATTAAGTTTGGGTATGGCAAGAAGAGTGAGTTTAGCTCTAGCTTTATTAAGCAAGCCTCAAATTTTAATTTGCGATGAGATTACAGCTTCTTTAGATAAAGAAAATGTGCAAAAAATCATTCAAATATTAAAAGAATTAAAAAATACTTTAGGCTTAGTTTGTATCACACATGATTTAAATTTAGTCAATTCTTTAGCAGATGAGGTTCTTTTTTTAGAAAAAAATCAAGCGCAACTTTTTAGAGTGGATGAATTTTTAAGGATTTATCATGCTTGAAGTTAAAAATTTAGGTAAATTTTATGAGTTTAAAAAGCATTGGTATTTGAAAAAAGAAAAACATTTGATTTTTGAAAATATCAATTTTTCTTTAAAAGAGAATGAAAATTTGATGATTTTAGGGCAAAGTGGCGCAGGAAAAAGCACTTTAGCTAGAATACTTTGTTTTTTAGAAAATCCAAGTTTTGGAGAAATTATATATAAAAATTTAAATCCCCATAGTCTTGATAAAACAAAACAAAGACTTTTAAGAAAAGAAATTCAGTATTGTTTTCAGGATCAAAAAGCAGCCCTAAATCCTTATAAAAAAATCAAAAATCTTATCCAAGATGGTCTAGAAAATTTCAATATAAAAAAAGAGCAAGAAAAGATTTTAGAATTTTTTGATCGCTTTAACTTAAAAAAACAAATTTTAGAGCAAAAACCCTATGAGTTAAGTGGAGGAGAAGCCACTCGCGTGGGACTTATCCGCGCTTTGATCTTAGAGCCAAAAGTGCTTATTTTAGATGAAATTACTTCTAGTCTTGATATAAAAAATTCAAAAGAAATCTTAAAATTTTTATACCATTATCAGCAAGAAAATTTGATTTCTTATATTTTTATCACTCATCAAGATGAGTTTTTTGTTAACTTTAAGTGTAAAAAAATGAAACTTTAAACAATATTTATTCTTATTAAGTTTCAATATAGAAAGTTTAGAGTAAAATAGAACAAAGTGTGTAAATTTTATTTTTTGTTGTGAAGTGATTCAAAGTGTTTAAAAAAAGGAGAAAAAATGTCCCACATTGATGCTTCGCATCCTTATTTTGGTATTTTTTTAATGCTAGTACTTGCTAGTGTTATTTTTTTTGGACTGGTTTTTTTAGCTTCAAAAATCGGTAATAATTTTGCCGCAAAAAATCGTAAAAAATTAGGACTTGGAATTTATGAATGTGGTCCTATTCCTGTTAAACAAGCTAACAAGATTAACTCTCAATTTTTCATCATCGCCTTAATCTTCATACTTTTGGATATAGAAGTTGTGTTTTTGTTTCCTTGGGCATTGATTTTTAAAGATTTAGGTTGGTTTGGACTTTTAGAAGTTTTTGTTTTTATCGTACTTTTAGGAGTTGGATTTTTATATGCTTATAAAAAAGGAGCGTTTGCATGGCAGAGCATCAAATAAATTATGCAAGTGGTTTACCCGTAGTTTTAACTAGTGTTGATAAACTAGTTCAATGGGGTAGGAGTAATTCTTTATGGGCTTTATCTTATGGACTTGCCTGTTGTGCGATTGAGATGATGGCGGCTGGGGGTTCAAGATATGATTTTGATAGATTTGGAACGATTTTTAGAGCTTCGCCACGCCATAGTGAAGTAATGATTATCGCAGGAACTTTATGTAAAAAGCATGCTGAATTTACAAGAAGACTTTATGATCAAATGCCTGATCCTAAATGGGTGATTTCTATGGGAAGTTGTGCCAATACAGGCGGTATGTTTAATACTTATTCTACTGTTCAAGGAGTGGACAGAATTATACCTGTAGATATTTATGTGCCAGGCTGTGCTCCACGCCCCGAAAGTTTTCAGTTTGCTTTGATGATTTTGCAAAAAAAGATCCGCAAAGAAAAAGCAAGTCGTAAAATCGCACCTAAAAGGTTGGTATAATGAGAAAGTATAGCGATAAAAAAAATGCTCAAACTCAAAATTACTACAAAGATAGATTTTATCATGCGCCACACACTGTAAAATCTGATGTTAATGAAAGTGTTTTTAAAGAGGATTTTGAAGTTTTAAAAACTCAAGTAGAAATTTTAAATTCCTTTGTAGAACTTGATTTTTGGGTAATAGAAATTAAAAAAGAAGACAATGTTAAAACCCTGCAAATGCTTAAAACTTTAGGGTATTTAAGTTTTACAGAAGCAAGCGCTATTGATTTTGTAGCCGATAAAAATGGTTTTGAAGTGTTTTATCAGCTTTTAAATTTAGAAAAAAAATTAAGAGTGAGAATAAAAACTTTTGTAGGCGTAAAAGAGCGTTTACAAAGCGTGGCTCATGTTTTTAAAGGGGCAAATTGGAGTGAGAGAGAAATTTATGATATGTTTGGAATTTTCATCATAAATCATCCCAATTTAAAACGCATTTTAATGCCTGATGATTGGTTTGGACATCCGCTTTTGAAAACTTATCCTTTAAAGGGCGATGAGTTTGCAAGATGGTATGAGATTGATAAAATTTTTGGTAAAGAATATCGCGAAGTCGTAGGAGTCGAGCAAAGAGATCCAGGTTTTGCAGATGATAAAGATACACTCAATTTTGCAAGATTGTATCATGAAGTACCAAAAGGCGGATCTAGAAAAGAGGTATCTTTTAAACAAGAGTATCAAGAAGATGGAGGCGTTGCTTTTGTAAAAAAAGTCAAACGCGACGAAGCAAAAATTTTAGACAAAAGGCGTTAAGATGCAAATTCCTAGCAAGTTAAAACCTTATTATGAAAATATAGCTTTTGAGCAAGAAGACTCAAAAATGATTATTAATTTAGGGCCGCAACACCCTTCAGCACATGGAAATTTACGCCTTATTTTAGAGCTTGATGGAGAGCAGGTTGTAAAAGCGCGCCCTACCATAGGCTATATGCATCGTGGTATGGAAAAAATGGCTGAAAATATGATATATCAAGAGTTTATCCCGACAACTGATAGGATGGATTATATCGCTGCGTCGGCTAATAATTACGCTTATTGTGCAGCTGTTGAAAAGCTTTGCGGCTTAGAAATTCCACGCCGTGCAGCAGTGATAAGAATGATACTTTTAGAGCTTAATCGCATCGCATCGCATTTGCTTTGGCTTGCAACTCACGCACTTGATATTGGGGCGATGAGTGTATTTTTGTATTGCTTTAGAGAACGCGAGTATGTTTTGGATTTGATAGAAAAATATTGTGGAGCAAGACTTACACATTCTTCTATGAGAATAGGCGGGGTTATGCTTGATTTACCTGAGAATTATTTAGAAGAAATGCTTGCATTTTGCGATAAATTTCCAAATGATTTAAAAGATTATGAAGATCTTTTAGATGATAATAGAATTTGGCGTTTAAGAACTGAAAATGTAGGTGTGGTTACTAAAGAACAAGCCTTAAATTGGGGTTGTACGGGTGTGATGTTAAGAGGAAGTGGCATAAAATACGATATACGCAAAGAAGAGCCTTATTTGCTTTATAATGAAGTTGAATTTGGTGTGCCTTATGCTACGCAAGGGGATTCTTATGCAAGATATAAAGTTTATATGCAAGAATTTCGTGAAAGTCTTAAAATACTTAGACAATGCGCCGCGCTTTACAAAGATACTCCGCCTGAAATTTTGGCCAATCATCCTGAATATGTCAGCAGTTCAAAAGAGCAAATTTTAACGCAAAATTATTCTTTAATGCAGCATTTTGTGCTTATAACTCAAGGTTTAAAACCTCCAAAGGGTGAAGTTTATGTGCCAACTGAAAGTCCTAAGGGTGAGCTTGGATTTTTTATCCATAGTGATGGTACGGGAAGGCCTTATCGTTTAAAGGCTAGAACGCCTAGTTATTGGCATTGTGCATTTTTTGAAGAAATGCTTGTGGGGACTTATTTGGCTGATGTTGTGGCCATTATGGGAAATGTAAATATAGTTTTAGGTGAGATAGATCGATGAGAAGGGTAGATTTAAGAAAAAGCAAAGAGCTTTTTGAAGATTTAGCACAAATCATAAAAGAAGCAAAACAAGGTGAGGTTTTAGTGGTGCTTTTTGAAATCGGCGATTTTTCTCCTGTTGAAAAAAGTTTTTCTTTTGTAAAAGAACAAGGCTGTGAGCTTTTAAATTCTTTGAAATTTAATCAAGTCGATTGGACTATTGTTATAAAAAAGGAGAGAGTATGATTTATGATAATGCTCTTTGTTTTTTAGATATGCCAAGCCTTAAAAACAAAAATTTATGTGAAAAAATAGGTGTAAATAGCATTAATATTTCTTGTTTGGAAGATAAAAACTTAAAAGCTAAATTTTACAAATGCGAAATTGCAAGTTTGAGTTTTGTTTTGGCCTTGCTTTGTAAATTAAGCGATGAAGGACAATTTTGCGATTTAGATGAGGGATATTTAAGTGCTGAATCTTGTTTTGGAGAGGAAGAAGCAGGCGAAGTGCTTGCTTTTTTAAAAGAGGTTAAGTATTTAATTATAGATAAAAATATCCATTCTTATAAAGATAGTGAAAATATCAAATATTTTTTGAATTTCCTAAGTGTAAAATATGGATTAAAGATTTTAGACAGCAATGAAAAAGAATGCGATTTTAAAAAGGCAAAATTAAACACCCTAAAAGAACTCGATAATTATGACGGGTTAGTGCTTTTTAGAGCAAATTTGCAAGATAAAAATTTACATTGTTCAAAGCAATTTTTACAAATTGCAAAATGCAAAGATCAAAGTGAAGTTGAAATTTTAGCTAAAGATTTTAGTTTTAAAACTAAGCTTTGTTTAGATGAAAATTTACAAGGCACCATAGCTTTTTTAAATTATGAAAATAATGGTTTTGATTTTACTCCAATTCGCATAAAGGAAGCAAAATGACAGTTAAGATTAATGGTATAGATTGCGCCTTTGAAGAAGGCGAATATATTTTAAATATAGCAAGAAGAAATGATATTTTTATCCCAGCGATTTGCTATCTTTCAGGCTGTAGCCCGACTTTGGCTTGTCGTATGTGTATGGTAGAGGCTGATGGTAAAAAAGTGTATTCTTGCAATACTAAAGCAAAAGAGGGTATGGTTGTAGAAAGTGATTTACAAAATCTTTGGGATGAAAGAAATGAGATCATGCAAGCTTATTGTATTAACCATCCTTTAGAATGCGGGGTTTGTGATAAATCAGGTGAATGTGAATTGCAAAATTTCACTCACAAAAGCCGTGTAAATATCCAAAGACATTGGATTAAAGATACGCATAAACCGCATAAACATTGGGGAATGATTAATTACGATCCTGCACTTTGTATAGTATGTGAGCGTTGCATTACAGTTTGTAAGGATAAAATCGGCGAAAGTGCTTTAAAAACAGTGCCTCGCGGAGGTGATAGTGTAGATAATAGCTTTAAAGAAAGTATGGGTAAAGATGCTTATGCGATTTGGACGAAATTTCAAAAAAGTTTGATAGGCCCTGCAAATGGCGACACGCTTGATTGTTCATTTTGTGGAGAATGTACAAGCGTATGCCCAACAGGAGCTTTAATAGGTTCGAAATTTCAATACACTTCAAATATTTGGGAACTTAAAAGAATCCCTGCTTCAAATCCACATTCAAGCGATTGTGAGTTGATGTATTATGATATTAAGCAAAGCGGCATTAGCAATCAAAAAGAAAAAATTTATCGTGTGAGTAATGATTTTGCCTTTGCGAGTTTAAATAAGGCTGCAAGGTTTGCTTTTGATACGCAAAATGAGGCGGATAAAGATGAAAAAGCCTTTAAAGAACTTGTGGAGCTTTTTGAGAAAAATGAAATTAAAAACATTAAATTTAATAGTTTTATTACCAATGAAGAAGCTTTGATTTTACAAAATTTAAAAAAGAAATTTGGCTTAAATCTTATCAATAACGAAGCTTTAAAATTTAAAGACTTTTTGGAAGAATTTATAAGCAATGGCGGTGAGTTTTATAATGCTACAACCCAAGATATCACAAAAAGCGATTTCTTAGTCGTTGCAGGAACGCTTTTAAGATACGATGCACCTACGCTTAGCTATAAAATCAACAATGCCTTAGTGATGAATAAAGGCTCGGGACTTTATTTTCATCCTATAGAAGATACAGGCATTGCAAAGTATTCTAAAAATTTCATTTCACATACTCATAAAAGTGGAGATGAGGAGCAAATTTTATATTTCTTGCTTCAAAAATTCACTCAAGATGAAAATATAAAAGCAAATTTGGCTGAATTTTTTATAAATGAAAATAAAGAAATAGAAGAAAGCATCAACGAAGAAGTTGTAGAACAAGTCATAGAAAAAGATGAAGAAGGCAATGAAATTCAAAAAGAAGTAAAAAAAGTCGTGCCTAAGAAAGTGAAAAAAATCATAGAAGTACAACGCTCTGTTTTTGCTAAAAATTTAGGCATAGATGAAGATAAATTAGAAGATTTATTGCTTAAAAAAGCAAATTTTACTCTTGTTATAGGGAATGATTTTTATTTTCATAAAAATGCGAAAAAACTTGCTAAATTACTTGCTTTGATCCAAAATACCACTCCTTTTAAAGTCTTTTTAAATCCTACGCATACTAATACCTTAGGTGTGGCTATGATTTGTGATTTGGATAAAAACACACAAGAAGGCAAGACTTTAGGCTATAATGAAAAAGGTGATTTTAGTTTTTCTTATGAAGAGCATGCAAATTTAGCTAGTGCGAGTTTAAATCAGCAAGAAGGAACTTTTTTAAATTATGATAAAAGAGTGGTACCAACTAACGCTGCTTTAGAATTTAAGGGATATTTTTTAAATGATTTGGCTAATGCTTTAGGTTTTGATGAGGAATATACGATCAATTACACCAAAAGACTTCCTATTAACAAAGGCTTTTCCCCTTTGGAATTTGATAGTCTTGATAATTTTTATACCAATGGTGGAGAATGCAAAAGAGGATATGATTTAAATTTAGAATGCCATAAAAAAAGTGCTAAAAATGAATTTATAGCTCCCCATTTGCAAAATTTAACATTACAAGAAGATGAAATTTTGCTTTACAGTGCAAATCCTAGTTATCAATTTGGTAGATTTTCAAATCGTGCAAGTGCAACCAATGAAGCGATTTTTTTAGGGGTTAGTCAGAATTTGGCAAAAGAAAAAAACTTGCAAGATAAAGATCTTGTAAAACTTAAGATTAAAGATAAGGAATTAAGTCTTAGCGTGCGTATAGATAAAGACATAAAAAATGGGGCTTTTTTACCTTATTTTGACGAAAAAATCGACACGCTAAGTTTTTTTGATGAAAGATTTATTGTGGCAAATTTAGAAAAATTAGGAGCGAGTCATGAGTGATTTTGCTTTTTTTGCTTTAGAGGCTTTAATTAAGTGTATTATAGTGATTGCAATTTTTGCTACCTTAGCAGGACTTGCAACTTATGCAGAAAGAAAGGTTTTGGCTTATTTTCAAAGACGCATTGGGCCTGATATGGTAGGACCTTTTGGACTTATCCAACTTGTAGCAGATATGATAAAGCTTTTCACCAAAGAAGATATCATACCTTCAAATTCACAAAAATTGATTTTTGCTATAGCGCCTTTGATTGCAGCTATTTGTGCTTTTGTTTCTTTAGCGGCTATTCCTATGCTTCCTGAATTTACTTTGTTTGGACGCACTATACAGCCTTTGATTGCCGATATTAATGTGGCTTTGCTTTTTGTTATAGGAACTTCGGGGCTTTGTTTTTATGCTATATTTTTAGGTGGCCTTGCAAGCAATAACAAATGGTCAATCATAGGTGCTGCAAGAGGGCTTGTAGCTATCATTTCTTATGAGAGTGTGGGAGCTCTTGCTTTGATAGCTATTGTGATGCTTGTAGGATCTTTTTCTTTGATAGATATTAACAATTATCAAAGCGATGGATTTTTTTCATGGCTTATTTTTAAACAGCCTTTAGCTTTTGCGCTTTTTGTGATTGCTTTATTTATCGAAACCAATAGAACCCCACTTTGTTTAACTGAAAATGAAGCCGATATCGTTGCGGGTTATGGTACGGAGTATTCGGGTTTGAGATGGGGTATGTTTTTTATAGGAGAATATGCCTCTATGATAGCAGGGGCGATTTTAATCACGCTTTTATTTTTGGGCGGTTTTAATGATTTTTATTTTATACCTGGCTGGATTATGATGATAGTAAAATCAAGTTTTATCTTCTTTTGGTATTTTTGGACTAGAGCAGCTTTTCCACAACTTCGTCCTGATCAAGTGATGAGAATGTGTTATTTAATTTTAATTCCTTTGGCGGTTTTAAATCTTTTAATCACTGCCTTTGCAGTACTTATATAGGAGTTTGTGATGAAAAATTATTATTTAATCGATGAAAAAAGAAAGACTCCTACTAGCACTTGGCAGAAGATTTCACAAGCTTTAAAAAGAAGTGTGAAACTAGAACTTTTTGTGGGATTATGGGTGGTTATGCGTGAAATGCTAAAAAGAAACAATAGCGCAACCATAAAATATCCCTTTGAAAAGGTAAAACTTGACAATCGCTACCGTGCTGTGCATCGTCTTATGCGTTTTATAGAAAGTGAAAATGAAAGATGCATAGGATGTGGGCTTTGTGAGAAGATTTGCATCAGTAATTGTATCAGAATGGAAACTTCTTTAGATGAAAATGGGCGTAAAAAAGTAGGAAATTATAGTATTAATTTAGGGCGTTGTATTTATTGTGGTTTTTGTGCTGAGGTTTGTCCTGAACTTGCTATAGTTCATGGTACAGAATATGAAAATGCAGCCGAACAAAGATCTTATTTTGGTTATAAGCAAGATTTTTTAACTCCTATTGATAAGCTTAAAAATCAAGTTGAATTTGAGGGTGCGGGTAGCCTTAGAAAGGATGCGGATTTGCTTGTGAAAAAAACTCCAAATTATTATGAAGTTTTACAAGAAAGAGAAAAAAAATTATGCACTGATGAAGAATGCACATTGCCAAATTTAGCTCCACAAGGAGAAGTTAAATGATAGAAATTTTAGCTTTTACATTTTTTAGTGTAGTGGTTTTAGGTTTTTTCTTAGTAGCGGTTTTGAGTAAAAATATGCTTTATTCTCTTTCTGCTTTAGCCGGTGGAATGGTTTTTTTATCGGGTTTTTATTTTTTACTTGATGCAGAGTTTTTAGGAGTGATACAAATCATAGTTTATAGCGGGGCTGTGCTTGGGCTTTATAGCTTTGCTATGATGTTTTTTGATAGCTCCAAAGAATTTAAAGAAAAATTAAGAGCTAAGAAGAGTTTTTTTCTTTTAGTGATTTTAAGTGCTGTTTTGCTTTTGTTTATGCTTTTAGGCTTTAAGCACCAAAATATCGCGGGTGATTTAGCTTTAAGTGATCCAAATTTATTTGATTATAATAAGCAACTTGCTTTTGCTATTTTTTCAAAATATCTTTTAGCTTTTGAATTTATAGCTATTTTGCTTTTAATCGCTTTAATTTGTGCGATCGTGCTTACACATAAAGAGCTTACAAAGGAAAGATAATGGTAGAAAAGTATTTTTTTATAGCTATTGCAATGTTTATTATAGGATTAATCGGTATTTTAAAAAGACAAAATCTCATTATGCTTTTTATTTCAAGTGAAATTTTACTCAATGCAGCAAATTTAGCTCTTGTCGCAGCTTCTAAGATTCATCAGGATTTAAACGGACAAGTTTTTGCTCTTTTTGTGATGGGTGTGGCTGCTTGCGAAGTGACTGTGTGTGTAGCATTTTGCGTACTTTGGTATAGAAGAAAAGGCACTTTAGAATTAAAGAACCTAAAAGAGGAGGTTTGATAATGCAAAATTTAGCTTTGATTTCTCTTTTTAGCCCTTTTGTAGCTTTTTTATTTGCAAGTTGTTTTGCTTTAAGTGAAAGAAAAATTTTTGTCGCTTATGTATGTTCTTTATTGATTGGTATAAGTGCATTTTGTTCTTTGTATCTACTTTTTAACAATCAAGCTTTTAATATAAGTTTATTTGAGTGGTTTATAGGTTTAAGCTTTGGATTTAACATAGACGCTATTTCTCTTACTATGATGAGTGTTGTGGGTGTTGTAGCAACTTGTGTGCATTTTTATAGCATTTTTTATATGGCTCATGATAAAGATTTTAATAAATTTTTTGCTTATTTAGGGCTTTTTGTATTTTCAATGCTTTTTTTAGTGATGAGTGATAATTTTTTAGGACTTTTTGTAGGCTGGGAAGGGGTAGGGCTTTGCTCTTGGCTTCTGATCGGTTTTTGGTATAAAAACAATACCTATTCTTTTGCAGCTAATGAAGCTTTTATTATGAATCGTATTGCGGATTTGGGTATGCTTTTGGGAATTTTTTGGCTTTATATCCAAGCAAGTACTTTAAAATACAATGAAGTATTTGCCATAGCGCAAAATTTAGATCATAATGCTTTGGTTTTGATTGCGAGTTG
The DNA here is from genome assembly GCF_002383965.1 of Campylobacter sp. 110. Lineage (NCBI taxonomy): Bacteria > Pseudomonadati > Campylobacterota > Epsilonproteobacteria > Campylobacterales > Campylobacteraceae > Campylobacter > Campylobacter sp. 110. The sequence goes on from NZ_NXBD01000021.1 coordinate 130,528, forward strand.
TTTATTTATCGGAGCTATGGGAAAATCCGCACAATTTCCTCTTCATACTTGGCTTGCAGATGCAATGGCAGGACCTACGCCTGTTTCAGCCTTAATCCATGCTGCTACCATGGTAACTGCGGGGGTTTATTTGGTTATTCGTGCAGGAGAAATTTACTCTTTAGTGCCTGAGGTTTCTTATTTTATTGCTTTGCTGGGAGCATTTGTGGCTATTTTTGCAGCTTCCATGGCTTTGGTGGCTAGGGATTTAAAACGCATTATTGCTTATTCTACTTTATCGCAGCTTGGATATATGTTTGTGGCTGCAGGACTTGGAGCTTATGGTATAGCTTTATTTCACTTAGTAACCCATGCTTTTTTCAAATCTTTACTCTTCTTAGGTGCTGGAAATGTTATGCATGCAATGGATGATCAACTAGATATTAAAAAAATGGGTGGGCTTTTTAAATCTTTAAAAATCACTGCTATTTTTATGACTATAGGTTCTTTGGCTTTAGCAGGAATTTATCCTTTAGCAGGCTTTTTCTCAAAAGATTTGATTTTGGGTTATTCTTTTATCGCTCATTATCATGGAATTTTCTTAATTCTTTTAATTTCAGCCTTTTTAACCGCTTTTTATAGTTTTAGACTTTTAATGTTGGTATTTTTTACTCCTTCTAGACACGATAAACATCCACATGAAGCAAGTAAAATAGCCCTTTTGGCTATGAGTCCTTTGGTGGTTTTAGCTATTATCGCAGGCTTGTTTGAGCATAGTTTTTTCGAATATCTTAGCACTCAACTCATTTTTATCGATGCTCAAAATAAACTTGTAATGATTTGTGCGAGCGTAGCGGCTGTTTTGGGTGTAGTTTTAGCCATTATAGCCTATAAGGCTTCTTGGTTTAAAGATAGCATAGAGCAAAATAAAATCCATAAACTTTTGAGTAATGATTATTTTATCCCTAAGTTTTATCATGAATTTATAGTTTCAAAATACGAAAGCTTGTGTGCAGTTTTAAAACATTGTGACACTTATATTTTTGATGCTATAGTGGAGAAAATTGCTTATTATTGTAATTTGATTTCGCAAAAAATAATTATGAGTAATAGTCTTAATTTAATGCTTAGATTTTTGGTGGCAGGATTTGTGATTTTGCTTATTTTGGTATGGGTGGTGTAAAATGTTAAATTATCTAATCTTTTTTCCTTTAATTGCCGCTTTTGTAACTCTTGTTTTAAATCGTGGGGGTATAAAAGTTTTTAGCGTCATAGCGAGTTTAATGGTGCTTGGTTTAAATATCAAGATTTGGCAAGATTATTTAAATGGAATAAACCTTGAATATCAACTTCCTTTCAAGGTAGTCAATTTCATGAGTTATCATATAGGCGCTGATAGCATAGCTTTGATTTTAATGCTTTTAAGCTCCTTGATGATATTTTTAAGTTTTTTATTTTTAAAGATTGAGCAAAAAGCAATGGTATCTTGCATATTCTTTTTAGAATTTGCGATTATGGGATTATTTTCTTCGCTTGATGGCTTACTCTTTTATGTATTTTGGGAATTTTCACTTTTGCCTTTGCTTTATATTATGGGAGTATATGGTAAAGATTATAGAGCAGGGATTAAATTTTTTATTTATGCCTTTGCGGGTTCGATTTTAATGCTTTTAGCTTTAATTTATCAAGCCTATGCGACCTACAAATTTTTAAATATTTTCACTTTTGATATAGAAATTTGGAAAAATAATGCTTCGGCTATGAGTTTTAATGAACAAATTTTACTTTTTGGAGCATTTTTTATCGCCTTTGCTATTAAAGCACCGCTTTTCCCTTTTCATACTTGGGCACCAAAGGTTTATGCAAATTCGCCTATTTTAGTTTCTATGATGCTTGTAGCATTTAAAATGGCTCCTTTTGGATTTTTACGCTTTTGCTTGCCACTTTTTCCTGATGCAAGTGTGTATTTTATGCCTTTAGTGGTAGCTTTGTGTATAGTAAGTATAGTTTATAATGCTCTAATTGCTTACCGTGCTTCAAATTTAAAAGAATTGATCGCTTATAGTTCGATTTCTCACCTTGGGGTTATGATTTTAGGTATTTTTTCTTTTAATGCTTTGGGACTTAGTGGAGCAGTATTTTATATGTTTGCACATGGTATTGTTACAGGAGCCTTGTTTTTAATGGCTGAACTTTTATATAAAAAATACGGTACACTTGAAATTTCTTATTATCATTCTTTAGCCAATAAAGCGCCTTTATTTACTATTTTCTTTACTTTGATTTTACTTGCAAGTATATCTTTGCCACTGACAATATCTTTTGTTGGAGAATTTTTAATTCTTTTAGGTGTTGCAAAACTTAATTTACTTTATGCTCTTTTGGCAGGACTTGTGATTATTTTAGGTGCTATTTATATGCTTCATGTATTTAGAAAAATGTTTTTTATGCAAAAAGAAAGTCAGCTTGAAACTTACTCCTTGCACGCAAGAGAAATTCTTTCTTTGATACCTATAGTGGTTTTAATTTTTTATTTGGGTATAGCACCAAAGATTTTTTTAGATCCTTTAAATAAAGATGCGGATTTTATCGTTGAAAAAATGAAAGAAAGAGCTATTGATGATCAAACCATTCGATTTTTAAATCATTTAGAAGGGGAAAATAATGTTAGGTAATATCGATTTAAGCAGCTTAAATATCCCTTTATCCTATCCTTTTGCATTTTTGATTGCTGTGGCTATCGTGCTTTTGCTTTGTTCGGGTTTTTGGAAATTTCATCGAACTTTTTATATGGCTACTAGCTCTTTATCTTTGATTGTGAGTGTTTTTTTAATTTTAAATAATATCGTTGCGCAAGGCTTAGAAGCAAAAGGATTTTTAGGAACTTTAAATAATGATATTGTTTCTTTGTATGCTTCTTTGGTTGTTTTATGTTTTTCGTTTTTGTATCTTTTGATGCAAAAAGAAGAAAATCAAGGCGAATTTTATAGTTTGTTTTTATTTATGGTAGCGGGGCTTTTACTTATGGTTTCAAGCTCAAATTTGATCTTGATTTTCATAGGACTTGAAAGCTCTTCCTTGGCTCTTTATACACTTATTGCTATGCGCGGAAGCAATAATGCTATTTCAAGTGCTATTAAATATTTTAGCGTTGCGGCAGTAGGCTCGGGCTTTTTTGTTATGGCGTCGGCTTTGATTTATATTAGAACAGGCACTTTGGATTTGGGCTTAAAATTGGCTCTTGATAAAGATCCTATGCTTTTAGGCGCAGGAGTTATGATTTTTGTTTTATGTGCTATCAAACTTTCTTTAGCTCCTTTCCATTTTTGGTTAAAAGATGTGTATTCTTCAGCACATGTAAATTTGGTCGCTTTTATCTCTGTTGTTCCTAAAATAGCAATGTTTGTTGTAGTTATCAGACTTTTTAGCTTTTTAAATCATTTAGGATTTGAAAATATTTTAAATGTATTGGCTGTATTTTCAATACTTGTTGCAGCTTTAGCCGCATTGAGTCAAAAAGATGTCAAAAAGATGTTTGCTTATAGTTCTATAGTGCATTCTAGTTTTGTTTTAGCAGCATGTATACCTTTGTTAAATGCGGCCGATGATGTTTTAAATTCTATATTTGTTTATTGGGTGCTTTTTGGTTTTGCTAATTATGGTGTGTTTTTGATTCTTAGTACCTTTAAGGGAAGTTCGTTTGAAGAATTTAATGCTTTGTTGTTTAAAAAGCCTTTGATTGCACTATCGCTTAGCTTTTGTATACTTTCATTAGCTGGAATTCCGCCATTTGGAGCTTTTTGGGGTAAGGTGATGGTGTTAAAAACTTTAATTGTTGCTGAGTATTGGTATTTAGCTCTTTTTATGGCTTTAGCATCGCTTATTATGCTTTATGCGTATTTAAAGCTAGTCATCCATGCTTTATTTGTAAAAACTCAAGCTAAAGTTTCGGAGCATTTAAATTTTATTCAGAGTTTTATTTTAGCTCTTTGTACTTTGATTAGTGTATTTGCTTTATTTTTGTTACTCAAAATATAATATAATTATTGTATGAAAATTATATTTTTGGTATTGCTGAGTATTTGTACTCTTTTTTCTTTTGAATTAGCCCTAAATACAGGCCGCGAGAACAATCAAGCTTTTGCGGTCTTACATGCTAGTAATGACTTAGATTTTACTTGTCAAAAGATTGTTATTGAAGATAAAATACATTTTGAATGCGAGATTATGGGTGTAGTAGATAATAAATTAAGCGATCAAAGTTTCACTGCTTTTGATCTAAAATTTATTAAAGAATCTCAAAAGATTAAGATGATTATCCTGCCTAAAATGAGTGCAAGAATGTTTGATTTATCGCAAAATATTTATGCAGATAAAGAGTTAAATTCTTCTAGTATGCATAAAAGCAAGAGTTTTACTTTCATTTTTACTCCAGAATTAGAGCATGTAAAAGATTATGATGGACTTGATTTTAATATCAATTTTCCATATGAAAGTTTACCTTATGTCGGAGCTTTGGATTTAAATTCAGATCCTGTTATCATCCCTCAAAGTGCTGATATTAATACCTATTTGCGTATAAAAAATGAGTACGATAAGGCTAATTATACTCAAGTGGTTATAGATGCTCAAAATGCTATCAATCGCTATCGTGGTAGTATTTTTATGAATGAGTTTATACTTTATAAGCTTAGAGCACAAAGCCAAATTTACACTCAAGATCCAAGTATGCGTGATCAGCAAGTTTTGGAAAAAATGATTGATGAGGCTAAAAATTGGAATCGTACTTTTACAAGCGATAAGAATTTTCCAGAAGTCTTGCATATTATGCTAAGAACCTATATTGCTTTATCGCAACGCGCTGATATAGAATATACTATGTCGATTTTAAATAATGAGCAACCCAATAGTTATTTTACTCAGCTAGCAAGACTTGATTATGCTGATTACATCTATCCTTTAAACGAGAAAGAAAGAGCTATAGATATTTATGAGGATATTTATTTTAACACCAAAAATTTAGATTTGGCAGCAAGGGCGGCAATGAGCTTAATCAAAGATTATCTTGCCAATAATCAAATCGATAAAGCTGTGCAATATGTCAATACAATTTTAAAAGCCAATCCCGAATATTTTCCAAAGGATATGTTTAGATCTTTAGAGCTTGCTAAGCTTTTTAATCAGCATAAACAATATGACATAAGTGCAAGTATTTATGAAGATGTTTTTGTAAAAATGCCTAAAATTGATGATAGATATGAGCAGGTTTTAAAGGATCTAGCTTTAACCCTAGCTATGACTTCAAGATCAAGTGATGCTAAAAAATATCTTGATTTATATATGGATAATTATTTAGATGGAAAATATTTAGATGAAATTAGAAAAGCAAATGATGAGGTTTTCTTTGCCTTAGCGGATAATAATGCTACATTTTTGCATCAGCGTTATGCAAACCTGATGAAAGAGTACGCTCAAAAAGATGAAAATATAGCAAATAAGGCCCTAGATGAGGATGTTGCTCTTTATTATAAAGAGGGCAATTTAAGCGCGGTTTTAGCTTATAAAGATCAGATAGAAAATAAGAAATTAACAAATTCTGCAAAATTATTAGAGCAAGCAGCTATTCAGCTTCTAAACAATGATTTAAAAGCCGATAATTGTATCAATGCTGTTAATATATTTACACAATTTAATGCTTACGAAATTGGACAAAAGATAGAAAATAAAAAACAAATGCTAGCTTGTCTTATGAGAACTTCAAATATGCAACAAGCAATGGATTATATCGATAAAAATCATAATGAAGATTCTATTTTTTATGGTTTGCAAAAAGCATCTATACTTTATGATAATAAACAATATCCATTAGCTTTAAATATAGCTCGAGAAATAGCAAATTCTAGAATTTTAAAGAGTGATGAGGAGAATTTTAAAGCTTATTATTTGCAATTTTTGTCTTATTTGAAAATGGATGATTATAATATGGCTATTAAAATTTTACAAATTTTAGAAAGCTTTCCTATGAATTTTACAATGGTTGAAGCTTATGATAATTTATTAATTTACGCAAACGATCATAATATGCAAACAACGATTTTAACTTATGCGCCCAAGGCTATCGACTATCAAAATTTAAAAGGAATTAATCTTTTTAGCCCCAATTTAGAATTTATTTATCTTGATACTTTAGCGAAAACCAATCAAAATCAAGAAGCTTTAGCAGTATTAATAGATTTGTTAAAATTAAAGCTTTCAGATGAAGATAGGGCTAGAGCTTTATATATACAAAGTATGACCTATGAAAGAATGCAAAATACTCAGGCGCAAAAAGAAAGTCTAAAGCAGTGTTTGGAGCTTAAAACTACTTCTAATTGGCAAAATTTATGTCGAGATAAAAATCAAATTTTAGCCCAATAAGCTTAATTTGATTTTCTATGCATTAAGATGATTTTTGTTTTGTGATTGCTTAGCTTGGATTTTTTAAATCATCATAATAAAAACTAAAATCATATTTTTATTTTTAAGAAATTTACTATATTTTTCTTTATAAAAATCTTTTTATCTTTAATAGTTCTTTCCATGCTAGCTTTCAATTTTGGGTATAAATATGTATAAATTTATAAGCGAACAAAGTTATATAGCGTATATTAATTTTTATAATCTATAAAGTGAGTCATTTTTTCGAGTAGGCAAAACATGAAGTTAAGTAAGGAATTTAATCAAGAAGGTGATTTATTTTAAGTGAAGTGAGAAATAAATTCAATGGATAAGCAAATTAATTCACAAGAGCAACAATATAACAATAAAATACAGAATAAACTAGTAAATAAGGAACTATAAAAACAAACCAATACCTAACCTAGAACTTAACAAATAACGAATTGAAGATATTAATGAATAATCAATTAAAAGTGCTAGTAAATAATAAGTTAAAAGTATCAACAAATTAAAATCTTTAGATTGATACTTGCATATCAATCTAAATTGTATATATTAGCTAACATATAAACTAATATGTAAAATCAATATTTCATATTAGTTTAATCAAAACCTTTTCTTTTTCACATCTTCAAGTATGCTATTAGCTATATCACTTACAGTATTA
>NZ_NXBD01000022.1:0-1570 GCF_002383965.1 Campylobacter sp. 110
AAACAAAGTTATAAACCGCTTTCATTAAAAGAAAGTTTGCAAATGCAATTAGAACTTTTAGAGAGAAATGAAAAGCTTCAAATTGAAAATGTAAATTTAAAAAATGAAGCCAAAGAAAACGCACCACTTATTCACTTTGCAAATCGTATAAAAGATACTAATGATGCTATTTTAATAAGAGATTTCGCAAAAATACTTTATGAAAAAAATAAAATTGAAATCGGAGAAAAAAGACTTTTTGCTTTTTTAAGGGATAATGGCTTTTTAATGAGTGATAATAAGCCTTATCAAAAATGCATAGAGCAAGGACTTTTCAAAGTAAGTGAAACAACTATCAGTACAATAAATGGAGATAGATTAGTAAGCACAACGAAAATCACAGGCAAAGGACAAATTAAAATCGCAAATTTATTATTAGAAGGAATTAATCATGCAGTATAAAATAATTGATTTAGAGCAGGGTAGTGTGGAATGGTTAAATTTTAGAAAAGGAAAAATAGGTGCATCGATGGTAGCATCTTGTGTAGGTATCAAAGGTGCTTTTAATTCCAAAGAAGAAGCAAGAGATATCATTTTAGGACTTAAAGAAGTTTATCAAAATGAAGCTATGAGAAGAGGCAATGAATATGAGCCTTTGATTAGAGCTAGAGTTGAGTTTTTACATTCTGTGAGTATCACTCCTGTAGTTTTACAAAGTCTAGAAAATGAAATGTTTATAGCAAGTTTAGATGGGATTGATGAAAATGGAATTATTTATGAATTTAAATACTCACAAAATGAATACGATTTTATCAAAAAAAATAAAAAGCCAAGTGATAAATACTACGCTCAAGTGCAATTTGGGCTTTATATCAGTGGTAAAGAAAAATGTATATTTGTAGCCATGAACAAAGAAGAAGAGATTGTAGAGTGCGAAGTTTCAAAAGATGAAGCTTATCAAGAATGGTTGGTTAAAAATATAAAAGAGTTTATATTAGATTATATCATAGATCAAAAAAGCGATTATAAAGAGCTTGAAGATACTAAAGCAAAAAATCTAACGATTGAAATTATAAGGCTTGAAGAGACGATTAAACCTATTAAAGAAAAGCTTGAAAGTCTTAAAAAAGAACTCATAGCCTTAGCAAATGGAGAAAAAGCAAGATGTTTGGATATTACAATTTATCCGCAAAGTAGAACTACAATTGATTATAAGGGCTTTTTAGAGCAAAAAAATATTACTGTGCCTAAAGAGTTTTATAAAGAAAGTATTTCAATGTGTTTAAAAATCAAAAAAGGAGCATAAAAATAAAGCACTTTTTGATAAAATTATAAAAACAAAGGAAAGATTAAAATGTTAAATTTAAAAAGTTTAGAAATCACCTGCAAACAATGTAAAACTAAAATCACTTTAGATATAGGTAAAACTGTCATTGTATGCCCACTTTGTAATAATGCTTTTTATAATTCTTATGATGAAGCTCCACTTTCTAAACTAGGAAATATATTGCAAAGCTTAAAAGAGCATAAAAAAGCAGAGTTTAGATTTATCACAGATGAAAAGGAATAAAATGGAGAAAGAAAACATTGT
>NZ_NXBD01000023.1:0-596 GCF_002383965.1 Campylobacter sp. 110
AATAGCTGCCATAATGCCATAGTTTTGATAATCTCCATTAGGTGGGATAAAAGTTGAAGTAAAATTTAGTTTAAAGTTATGATCGAGTTTATTTTGCATTTTTAAATTTTCTACATGTTTTACTAAAGAATTTGCTAAAAAAAGCGCATTATCATTATTTATTTCACCATAAGAAAAATGAAACTGATTTAATAAATTTTTAATATTTTCAATATCTTCATCTTGAAAAAATTTATATGCACTGTATTTCTCAACATTTGATCTTCTATGACAAAAACAATGATAAAAAACATTTACTGTCGCTACATCAAATTTTTTAGCAATATATTCTCTATCAAAGTCTAAAAAAGAAATATTTGCATTAGCTCCAAAACCACCCACTATAAAAACTATAGCTTTGATATCTTTTTCATCATCATAACTTATACGGTATTCAAGTTTGCTAGTTCTTTTTATATTTAATTCTACATCATCACAAGAATCAATTTCAAAGCTTTGGTTTATAAGCATATATTTTTCCTTTTTAATTAATAATCAATTTTAACTGATTTTCTACATCTTTAAAAGTAAACACTTTATTCCCACAAGGATAAGAG
>NZ_NXBD01000024.1:0-2198 GCF_002383965.1 Campylobacter sp. 110
CCTTTCTTTTATTCTAAAGATATTTTATCTTTTATGTTAAAAATTCTATATAAAATAATTTTATTTTTATCGTTTTTATAATACTCTAAATCTACTAAAAAATTAAATCCATAAGGATTTTTCAAAACTTCTTCGGCTATTTTCTCATCACTAAAACTAACATCAACCGCATAAGGACTTAAAGCATCGCACTTTGCCTTATGTTTTGTTTTATTGTCTATTTTATTTGTAGTTTTATACATCGTTATCAAAGCATTTTCATGTATCTTTTGATATTCAATTTCCTTTTTTTCGCAAATGTAATTAGCATTTTCATAAATAAGCTTAGCTTCATCACTATTTATTCTCAAAAGTTCTTCACCTTTATGATTGATAAAAAAAGTATTTTGATTTATAGTAACGGGTGCAAATATATTTTTTAAATTATTGGCATTATACTTAGTAAAATGCGGATTTTCTTCTATTTCTTCTATACTTTTTGATTTGATATTTTTAAAAGATATGATAAGTTCTATAAATTCATTTAATGCTTGAATAGGTGCAATAATAGGCAAAACTTCTCCTGCTATTTCAAAAACCAAAGAATATATATCACTACCAGTTTCAACTTTTTCTAAAAAAATTTTACTTTGTGTTATACCGTGCTCTTTTGATATAAAACTATCCATTAATTTTTGAAAACTTAACAAAGAATTAGCCATTATCCCAAGTTCTATGTTTTCTTCATGGATAATTTTTATTTTAAAATTAACAATATTTTCTTTCTCTTCTGTCATTAATTCTCCTTTTAAATTAAAAAATCTTATTAGCCAAAGAAAAAACAAAACCTACGCTTTGCTTTATAGCTTCTTTATCAGCTAAATCTATGCTATCTTTTAGCTTTTCGCCTAAAGTCTTATTGCTTTGCATTATATTACCTCTTTTCTTTTTCCTCACAAACAAAATAAACTTTTACATTCTTATTTTTATTGATTAAAAGAATTTGTTCGTGTAAATTTTCAAAAGGACTTTCTAAATTGTCATAAAATTTCAATCCACACACAGGACAATTTTTAATACTATTGTGAGTATCTATAATGATTTGCGTTTCACAATTTTTGCACTCTAGTTTAAACTTTTTTATCTTGGCGATTTCTTGTTCCATCACATTCCTTTTTACAAACAAAATAAAATTCTGCATTTTTATTTTTGCTAACACTTTTGAACAATTCAGTTAAAATTTCAAAGAGATTATATCCTAAATTTTCATCTATAAACTTTATTCCACATTGCGGACAAGTTTTAATAACATTACCTATTTTTGTAATGATTTTTGTATCGCAATTTTTACATTTTATTTTTAATTCTGTAATTTTTTTTAAATTCTTATCCATATTTAAACCTTATTTTATTAGTTCAAAAAGCAAAACCACCTATGCCACTAAATAAATCAAGATGGTTTATTTTCATTTAATAATTCCGCATTTTCGTGGATATTGCCCACAATTTCTAGTTCTTCTAAACAAAATTCACTTAGTAAATCTTCATCCCATTCTTCACCATCATCACCACATTCAACTAAATAGAAAGCTCCTTCTTTAAAAACAACTTTATATTTAAAAGCTTCATCTTCAGAACAACCTTCAAAAGAATATAAAATATCTCCTTCATAAATCTTATTTCCTTTTTTATCGTAAAATCCTGTAAATAGTTCTATTTCAACTCTATCGCTTGGCATTTGAATTTCATCTTTAAAAGTTTCATTGTCTCCATATTCGCTTAAATCTATATCAACTTGCTTTCAAAATCTCTTTTAAAATGGCTATTTGCCCTTTACCTGTTATTTTTGTCGTGCTTACAAGTCTATCGCCGTTGATGGTGCTAACAGTCGTTTCACTTACCTTAAAAAGTCCTTGTTCGATGTATTTTTGATAAGGTTTATTATCACTCATTAAAAATCCTTTTTCACGCAAGATCTTAAAAAGTCTTTTCTCGCCAATTTCAATTTTATTTTTTTCATAAAGTATTTTTGCGAAATCTCTTATTAAAATAGCATCATTAGTATCTTTTATACGATTTGCAAAGTGAATAAGTGGTGCGTTTTCTTTGGCTTCATTTTTTAAATTTACATTTTCAATTTGAAGCTTTTCATTTCTCTCTAAAAGTTCTAATTGCATTTGCAAACTTTCTTTTAATGAAAGCGGTTTATAACTTTGTTT
>NZ_NXBD01000025.1:0-4430 GCF_002383965.1 Campylobacter sp. 110
CCTTTCTTTTATTCTAAAGATATTTTATCTTTTATGTTAAAAATTCTATATAAAATAATTTTATTTTTATCGTTTTTATAATACTCTAAATCTACTAAAAAATTAAATCCATAAGGATTTTTCAAAACTTCTTCGGCTATTTTCTCATCACTAAAACTAACATCAACCGCATAAGGACTTAAAGCATCGCACTTTGCCTTATGTTTTGTTTTATTGTCTATTTTATTTGTAGTTTTATACATCGTTATCAAAGCATTTTCATGTATCTTTTGATATTCAATTTCCTTTTTTTCGCAAATGTAATTAGCATTTTCATAAATAAGCTTAGCTTCATCACTATTTATTCTCAAAAGTTCTTCACCTTTATGATTGATAAAAAAAGTATTTTGATTTATAGTAACGGGTGCAAATATATTTTTTAAATTATTGGCATTATACTTAGTAAAATGCGGATTTTCTTCTATTTCTTCTATACTTTTTGATTTGATATTTTTAAAAGATATGATAAGTTCTATAAATTCATTTAATGCTTGAATAGGTGCAATAATAGGCAAAACTTCTCCTGCTATTTCAAAAACCAAAGAATATATATCACTACCAGTTTCAACTTTTTCTAAAAAAATTTTACTTTGTGTTATACCGTGCTCTTTTGATATAAAACTATCCATTAATTTTTGAAAACTTAACAAAGAATTAGCCATTATCCCAAGTTCTATGTTTTCTTCATGGATAATTTTTATTTTAAAATTAACAATATTTTCTTTCTCTTCTGTCATATTACTCCTTTCTTTTAATTTCTTAATTTTATCAAAAAGTTTATAAACACCTTCTAAAGTCCATTTGATTACTCTTTGTCTTCCGCCTTTTGTTTGCTCATAATCGTAGAAATAGTGTATATTTTCTATGAACTCATCAGCGTTTCTTAAAAAATGTTTTGCGATTGAATTTTTGGTAACTTCATAAAATGAAGCAACTTGTATTGAGGTATTATTTTGTATTTGTGATAGCATATTAACCCTTTCATTTTATGCTTTGAAAGGGTTGTTTTGATTTTAGTGCTTACTTTCTTTCGTTTTGTCTTTTAGAGACTTATTTTGCTTATAAAATAGATAGCAAGTATAAGCAAAGAGTATAACGCTTACCCCTGCGATAATGTTTAAACCTATCTCATTCATCCTTTTGCCTCCTTTGCATAAGAATACATATAGCCATAATCCCGACGCTAAAAGCAGTTATGATAAAGCTTTGCGGTTTAAAGTCAAAATTCATTAATGCGAAACTCCCATTAACAAATAAGCCAAGCCCTATGTTTTTAATTAATTCTAACATAGCCAAATTCTAACACAAAAATCTTAAACAACCCTAATTCAAAGAACATAAATTACTAAAATCTCGCTTAACTCCTTTTGCGTGATATTTAACTCTTTACAAACTTCTTTAACAATGTTTTCTTTCTCCATTTTATTCCTTTTCATCTGTGATAAATCTAAACTCTGCTTTTTTTGCTGTTTCTATTTGCGCTTGGGTTAAAATACCTTCTTCTCTTGCTTTTAAATATAAATCAGCCACTAAGGGTAATATATCCGCATTATAACCTTCTTTAACTTTGCTGTTTTTATCTAAATATGAAATTCGGCTGATCTGAGTTTTAAGTTCCGAAGAAATCAGCGGTTGGAGATTTTTTGCATCCATAAAAGCGGGTATTTGATCTAGCCTTGCATTTCCTCTTGGTTCTCTTCCTAAGGCTCTAAATACTCCGCTATGGGTAATAATTCTTACTCCATTTTCTAAAACTGCCACATCAATAGAGCTTTCATTTATTTTTAAAACACCATCTGCCAAAGATTTTAGTAGTTTCTCTTCTGCCATGCTACTCCTTTATCTCGCAAACTAATTCTATATCGCAATTTTTAGGATTGGTAAAACATTCAAAGGCTTGTTTAATTCTAAAAAATGGGTCATTTAGTTGGTTTATACCAAAATTATTCCCACAAATAGGGCAAACATACAAAGAATGCCCTATAAACATAGAAAATTCGCTTTTACATTCTTTGCAAGTGATTTTAATTTTTTTAATATCCTTAATATTTGTCATTTTATTCCTTTCTTTTGTTTTTATAATTTTATCCAAAGTAATTTATAAACGCCTTCTAAAGTCCATTTGATTGTCTTATTTTTAAAAGAATTTTCTACTAAAAAATAATGTGTGTTTTCTATAAACTCATCATTATGCGTCCTAAGATGTTTTGCTATCGTTAAGCCTGTTGTTAAGCCATAATTAATAGCGATTTGTTCGTTTGTAAAAATTAAATTTGAAGTGATATTTTGCATAATCCTACCTTTTGCTAATTATAAAAAAGTAGGATTGTAGTTTTATTTAGTGTTGTGTTTTGTGTTTTTCTTTATAAAATGTATAAACTAAAGCTATTGAAACTATAACTAAAGTTACCGCACCAATTCCTAAAATGATTTCCATTTTAACTCCTTTTAGATTTAATTTCGCCAAGCCCTGAAAGAAACATAATTAAAATGCCTTCAGCTATAGCATAAGTCGCTTGACTTTGTGGAACATCGCTAAATTGCAAAGCAAAAGCTCCATTTACAAAGATACCTAAACCTATATTTCTTCCTGTGTTAAAAATAAGTTCTAACATTTTTTCCCTTTTTAAAAGTTTAGCACACTAAATAAAATTTAACAATATATTTTTACAAAATTCCTTAATTTCCTGTGCTGTCATTTTTCTCCTTTATTTAAAACATAAATTTAAGGCTCATTTCTAAAGCCCTATTTACAATACTTCTTATAAGCTCATCTCTTCCTGTACTTAAAGCTTTTCTAAGTTGCACTCCTAAGCCATCTTGTTTTAAAAGCTGTAAGGCTTTCGGTTTTAAAATAGCTTTTTTAACTTTTCCGCTTTCTAAATCCATACTCTCAAAATCCAAAAAATGATTATTTTTTAGGTAATTTATCGTATGATAAGCGTTTAATTGATGTGTTAAAAACTCTTCATATTCTAGTTTTGGGATAAAATCAAAAAAGTTAAAATCGCTTGGAATAGGAAAGGTACTATAAAGTTCTCCCAAAGTTTTTGCCGTATAGCTTTCAAAAAGCTCAATATTTTCACTCATTTAAATCCCCATTTATTGCAAAGCAAATTTAAATCCGTATTTGTCTTTAAAAGTTCATCAAAATAAAGCTCTAGTTTATCAATATAAAGTCTAGCGCCTTTTAAATCATCATTTTGTATATTTTTAATTGCTAGATTTTTACTATCTTTGATAAGTCTTTGAAGCTCATCTTTTTTATCTTTAAGCTCAGTTAAACGACCTCTTGCGTAAGTAATTGTTTCTTCTTGCATTTTAATCCTTTATCTCGTACAAAATTCGATTAAATCATCAATATCATTTAAATCATTTTTAGAAAAGTATAAATAAGCTTTAGGACTGATTAAAACTCCTGAAAAATCGCCATTGTTTTCTTTGTCGTATTTTAAAACTTTGCATTCTTTTAGAAAATGAATACAAGAGCTAAAGTCTATTTTGTATTCTTTACAATCTTTGTTAAAGTCATCTGAAAAAAGTATGCTTTGATTTGGAAAATCATTTAAAAGTGTTTTTATAATACGTTTTGAAATAAGCTTAAAAGCTTTGAAGTTTTCCATTAATTCTCCTTTATTTTATCAAAATTTTACTTAAGCAAATAGACTACTTTCTATGTGTTTAAACATAATTTCATTAGCACTTTTAAAAAAGTCTTTTTTAATCTCAAAGCCATAAGCTTTGCGGTTTAAATTTGTAGCTGCTAAAAGAGTGCTACCACTTCCAGCACATGGATCTATAACAACATCACCTGCATCTGTAAAAATAGTGATTAATCTTTCTAGCAATTTAACAGGCTTTTGTGTGGGATGTATTTTAGGAATACCTTCATCTTTTTGCCAATCCATGCAGTTATAAATCATCTTGCCATCATTATTAAATTTTGGAAGTTTTTCACGATATAAGATTAAAGCATATTCACAATTTCCAACTATTCTCATATTTGCTTTTAAAACTTGAGATGAGCTTTGTTTTCTAAAAACCAAATTTATATAATGATTAAAGCCATATTTTTTAGCTACTTCAATTAACATTGCTTGTTGCTCAAAAGAGCAAAAAACAATCATGCAAGGACTTTTACCGCATTCTTTAGGTTCTTTTATAAGCATTTTTGAACAAAAGTGCATAAATTCGCTAACTCTAAAATCATTATCTGTATCAAAAAATGCCTTGTTTGCTTTTTTGCTTTTTCCATTTTTATTATCCCCATTTATATACCATTTAGGAGATGAAGCATAAGCATTGTTGTCTAAATTATAAGGAATATCAGCTATTACAAGCTGTGCTTTTGGTATATTATATCTTTTAAAATTTTGAAAATGGTCGTTATA
>NZ_NXBD01000026.1:0-1272 GCF_002383965.1 Campylobacter sp. 110
TCTCACCTTCTCACCCTTTCCATCCATTTATCTAATTTTCTTTCTTTGAGTTTTTCTTCTAAAGGAAGTATATTTTTAATCAAAGCATTTTCTTGTGCTTTAATATGTCCATAAACTAATTCCATAAATTCTAAATGTTCTTTTATCCAAAGAATACTTTTATTAAAAGCATCTTCTTTGGTTTTAGGATTTAAAACATAAATTCTAGCAAGATTAAGTTCAAATTGAGTTAGTAGGGGACCTAAAATTTGCATCAAATCTTTTTGAGTATTGCAAAGTTCATCGATTTGAGTTTTGGTTTTATCTATATCTTGAATAATTTCTTGAATAAAAATTTCATTTTCTTGAGAATTTTGTAAACTCACAAAAGAGTTTTTTATTTTTTTATAGCTTTTAATAAATTTATTACTAAAATCTCTACAATGTTTAATACTTTGATAAACTTTATAATAAGCCTTAAGTAAAAACTCATTTTGTTTATTTAAACTTAAAGGTTCTAATTTTTCAAAAGGTTTATTTAAATCTTTATCAAGTAAATTCTCACAAGCCCAAAGAAAAGGTTTTTCTATGGCTCCTTCTATCCTAGCACCCCCTTCGGTGCAGTTATAAACTTTAGTATCTAAATATTTTTGTATTTTTTCTACATCTTGTTCTAAATTTCGTTTAAACATGAGCCAAATATGATGAGTTTTAACTTCTCCTTTCCCACCATAAGCCTTGGTTAAAATAGGTTCATGCGCCTTACTTTCATAGGTGGCTGAGTTTTGATAATCATCAGGATGAGAATTGCCATTTTTTGCATAGGCTAAATCCTGCCCTATGAAAATGATGTTTTTGTGTTTTAAATGCAAGGAAAGATAACAAGCCATATGCGCAACGCTAAATCCCATGTTAAAATATCCAAAATCATCAAGTTTTACATAATTTATAAAACTTGCATAGGTTGAAACTAGGGTAAAATTATCGGTTTTTTTATTGAGATAATGTATAGCATGAGGGTGCACTACGGATTTGATAATAAAACAAATATCCTTATCAAATTCCCCAAAATCATGATTAAAAAATTCAGCTGTAAATTCACTTCTTTCAAGCATGCAAACATAATCAGGCTTTATATTATGCTTCGCTAAAATAGGATAAGCACTATCGGCACAAAAAATCGTAGCTTTGCTAGCATACTTTTTTAATAAAGGCAATTGTTTAGTAAGGGATGGTCCTGTAGAAACAATGATAGCTGTATCACTTATACCCTTTCTTTTAGAAAGTAATTCT
>NZ_NXBD01000027.1:0-2367 GCF_002383965.1 Campylobacter sp. 110
TTTTAATAAAAGTATTCTTTGGATAAAAGAACATTTAGAATTTATGGAATTAGTTTATGGACATATTAAAGCACAAGAAAATGCTTTGATTAAAAATATACTTCCTTTAGAAGAAAAACTCAAAGAAAGAAAATTAGATAAATGGATGGAAAGGGTGAGAAGGTGAGAGAAGAGCTTTTTTTAAAAAATACTCAAGCTTTGTTTGAGGTCGATGAGTTTTTAGCTTGTACACTGAGATCACTTAAATACTTAACTTTTGCACTTATCCAAGATGAAAATGGAATAAATTTTAAAAAAGATGATATTTTTCTTTATGAAAATCCCAATAAAGAGCTTTTAGAAAACCTTACTCTGTTTAAAACCGAATATAACAAATATCCTGTTTTGTTTTTTTATGGCTTTGGAAATGGAATGTTTTATAAAACTTTATGTAAAAACAAACAACATAAACACATTATCATTTTTGAAGACAATCTTGAAATTTTAACTTTAGCTTTTCATTTATTTGATTTTAGCGAAGAATTAAAAAAAGAACAACTAATACTTTTTTATACTCCAAATATTAATACAGCACAACTCACCACACTTTTTACTTATGAAATCATTCAAAAAAGTGTAAAAATTTTTAATCTTTTTATCCATAATGATTTTTATCAACAATTTTATAGCACTCAAATACAAAATATAAATACTCAACTGATAGAAATGATACGATTTATCGTTTTAAACAAAGGTAATGATCCACATGATTCTTTAGTTGGAATCAAACATACCCTAGATAATCTCCCTAAAATGTTAAATCATGGAATTTTTCAAGAATTTCTCAAAGAAAGAAGAGCTAAGGTTGAAAATGCTATCATTGTTTCTACAGGACCAAGTCTTATAAAACAACTTCCTTTATTAAAAAAGTATGCTAATAAAGCTACGATTTTTTGTGCAGATAGTGCTTATGTTATCCTTGGAAAATACGGTATAAAGCCTGATTATGTTTGCATGCTAGAACGTGATGATATAGTTTCTAAATGTTTTAATAATGATTTTGGCGATTTTAACAAAGGCATACTTTTCATACTTGCTTCTGTGGTTCACAAAGAAGTATTAGATTTTTTAGAAAAAGATCAAAGAACTTATATGCTTGTACATCGCCCTTTAAATTTTGCAGCTAGTTTAAAACTTGATGAATATGGATATCTTGGAGTAGGACACAGTGTTTCCAATATGATCTATGAACTAGCAGGAGCTTTAAGATTTGAAAATATCATTTTTATAGGACAGGATTTAGCTTATGGCGAGGATGGAAGTTCACATCCTAAAGAGCATATACATGGAAGTCAAGGTGAAGAAATCAGAGGAGAAAAATATACCCTAGCTTATGGGGGAAAAGGCAAAGTAAGAACTCAACTCACTTGGAATTTATTTCGTCAAGCTTTTGAAAAAGATATATTTTGGGCAAAAGAAAAACTCAATATCACCACCTACAACTGCACCGAAGGTGGAGCAAGGATAGAAGGAACCATAGAAAAACCTTTTCTATGGGCTTGTGAGAATTTACTTGATAAAGATTTAAATAAACCTTTTGATTTTCCAAAATTTCTAGATAAAAAACTAGCCAAAGAAAAATTAGAAAAAACAAAAAAATATCTCCAAAAAAGCATTTTAGAATCCAAAGAATTTATAAAAAAAACTCAAACTCAGCTTCAAAAGCTTAGATACACTTTAGAAAACAATGACAAGAATTTTCAAACTCTTGAAAAAATCAAAAATGATCTTTTAAATCTTTTTAAAGAATTTAAAAAACTCAAGCTTTTTAATGAACTTTGTCAAGCTATTTATTTTCATAACGAATGCGAAATTTTAAAATTTGAAGTTTTAAACACAAATAAGCAAAAAGAAAATTTAATAGACTTTTTGAAAATACAACACAATTGGTTTATCCAAGGCCTAGGATATCTTGATACTCAAAACAAAACCATAGAAAAAAGTTTAGAAAATTGGAATTTTGACGATATAATCAAAAAATAATTAGGATTTCCAATGACCTTCACCCCTACTCAAAAAGAACTCTTTAACAAAAACATTGAGGCTTTAAGCAATATTCTTTTAAAAGAAAGTTTAAAAGAAATTAAATCAAGTAAATTTGAACTTATCTTAGGTAAAGATAATCTAGATATCAATTTAAAAGATACAAGTATAAAAAATAATGGGGGGGGGTATAATGAAAATTTACTTTATCAAGATCCCATTAAAGAATTGCAAACTATGCTAAATACTTATAATGATAAATATCTACTTTATCCTGTATTATATTTTTATGGTTTTGGAAATGGAATTTTATTTAAAGCTTTATTGCAAAATAAAAATCATCAA
>NZ_NXBD01000028.1:0-2689 GCF_002383965.1 Campylobacter sp. 110
TTTTAATAAAAGTATTCTTTGGATAAAAGAACATTTAGAATTTATGGAATTAGTTTATGGACATATTAAAGCACAAGAAAATGCTTTGATTAAAAATATACTTCCTTTAGAAGAAAAACTCAAAGAAAGAAAATTAGATAAATGGATGGAAAGGGTGAGAAGGTGAGAAATATTTTAGTTACAGGTGCTGATGGTTTTATAGGTTCTCATCTTTGTGAAAGTTTGGTCAAAAAAGGTTTTAAAGTCAGAGCTTTAAGTCAGTATAATTCTTTTAATTTTTGGGGACATTTAGAAAAAAGTCCTTTTTTAAAAGACATGGAAGTTATAAGTGGAGATTTAAGAGACAGTTTTTTTTGCGAAAAAATCACCAAAAATATAGATGCGATCTTTCATCTTGGCGCTTTAATCGCTATCCCCTACTCCTACACAGCCCCACAAAGCTATGTGGATACCAATGTCAATGGCACCTTAAATATGCTCGAAGCAGCTAAAAAAAACGAAATTTCACATTTTATCCACACCTCAACAAGCGAAGTTTATGGCACGGCCTTTTATGTGCCCATCGATGAAAAACACCCTTTACAACCTCAAAGCCCTTATTCTGCAAGCAAAATCGCTGCAGATATGATGGCGCTGAGTTATTATAATTCTTTTAATTTAAATGTCAATATTGCACGCCCTTTTAACACCTATGGACCAAGACAAAGCGCAAGGGCTATCATACCTACCATCATCACACAAATTTTAAGTGGAGCAAAGGAAATCAAACTAGGAGATTTAAGCCCTAAAAGGGATTTAAATTTTGTGCTAGATACTTGCGAGGGTTTTATCTCTCTTTTAAATTTAAAACATTTTGGAGAAGTTTATAATATAGGCTCAGGAGTGGAATACTCCATGCAAGAAGTACTTGATCTCATACAAAAAATTTTAGATTCTAAGGTAAAAATCATCCAAGATGAGCAAAGATTGCGTCCTAAAAATAGCGAAGTTTTTAGACTTTGTTGCGATGCAAACAAGCTTAAAAAAGCTACAAATTGGCAAAGCAAAATAAGTCTAGAAGAAGGTTTAAGACAAAGCATAGAGTATTTTAAAGAAAATTTAGAAAATTATAAAAGTGAGCTTTATAATGTTTGAAAAAGAAATTTCTTTTATAAAAAGTCTTTTTAATAAAGAAAATATCGCCCTACATGAGCCTTGCTTTATAGGCAATGAGAAAAAATATCTTTTAGAGTGCATTGATAGCGGTTTTGTTTCAAGCGTGGGAGAATTTGTAACGCGTTTTGAAGAAGCTTTAAAAGAAAAAACCAAAACACGCTTTGTTATTGCTACAAATACAGGCACAGCAGCCCTTCATATCGCTTTACTAGCTAATGATATCGATGAAAACTGCGAAGTCATCACTCAAAGCATAAGCTTTGTCGCTACGGCCAATGCTATCGCTTATACAGGTGCAAAGCCCGTTTTTTTAGATATAGATGAAAACACTCTAAGTTTAAGCCCTAAGGCTTTAGAGCATTTTTTAGAAAATCAAACTTATCAAAAAGATAATCTTAGCTATAACAAAACCACACACAAACTCATCAAAGCTTGTGTTATTATGCACACCTTTGGTTTAAGCGCTCATATAAAAGCCATCAAAGAGCTTTGTGAAAAATACCACATCCTTTTAATTGAAGATGCCGCAGAAGCCTTAGGAAGCACCTATGAAAACAAGGCCTTAGGCACTTTTGGAAAATGTGGGATTTTAAGTTTTAATGGTAACAAAATCATCACAGGAGGATGCGGTGGGGCGATATTAAGCGATGATGAAAATTTAGCCAAGCTTGCAAAACACCTTAGCACCACAGCCAAAATCCCTCATCCTTACGAATACGATCATGATAGGATAGCTTATAATTACCGTCTTTGCAATATAAACGCAGCAATCTTGCTTGCAGGACTTGAAAATTTAGAACTTTTTTTAGAAAACAAAAGAGAACTTGCTAAAATTTACAAGGATTTTTTTAAAAATCACGATAAGTGTAAATTTATCGATGAAAAAAGCAATGAAAAAAGCAATTTTTGGCTCAATACCTTGCTTTTTAAAAATGAAAATTTAAGAAATATCTTTTTAGAAGAATGCTTGAAAAATAATATTTTCGTCCGTCCTATATGGAAAAGCTTACCAAGTTTAAAAGCTTTTCAAAACTGCCAAAGCGATGAGCTTATAAACACCAAAAATTTAGAAAAACGCTTGGTTAATTTACCTAGTAGCGTTAGAAGAAATTAAACAATTTATGTTAAAATGAAAACTTTTTAAAATGGGAGCGTTAATGAAAAAATATATTAGCAATGAAGAAATTTCAAACAATTTGGGAAGCAATGAAAAAATTTGGGAAAATATTTTTTCTCAAAAAGAATGGGGCAAGTATCCAAGTGAAAATGTTATAAGATTTATAGCAAGGAATTTTTATAATGTGCAAGATAGAAGTAAAATCAATATTTTAGAACTTGGTTTTGGAACAGGAGCTAATTTATGGTTTTGTGCAAAAGAAGGTTTTAGTGTAAGTGGTATAGAATGGAGCAAAACAGGATTAGAGCGTTTTAAAGCTCGTATGAAAGATGAGAATTTAAGTGATAAAATCAAGCAAATTGAACTGGGTGATTATATCGATAAATTAGATAGTTTTAAAGATGATAGTTTTGATGC
>NZ_NXBD01000029.1:0-916 GCF_002383965.1 Campylobacter sp. 110
TTTTAATAAAAGTATTCTTTGGATAAAAGAACATTTAGAATTTATGGAATTAGTTTATGGACATATTAAAGCACAAGAAAATGCTTTGATTAAAAATATACTTCCTTTAGAAGAAAAACTCAAAGAAAGAAAATTAGATAAATGGATGGAAAGGGTGAGAAGGTGAGAGAAGAAAATAATTTTAACAAAAATTTAAAAGCTTTAAGCGGTTTTGAGTATAACAACTTACGCAAAAAACTTGAGGATCTAAAAGAGCTTAGAGAATTTACTTTCACTCAAGGAAAAGATAATCTTGATATCAATATCATAAAAAAAAGAAATTTAAAAAAAATGTATCAAGATCCCATCAAAGAACTTGAAAAAAATTTAGAATATTTTAAAGATTTTGCACGCTATCCTGTGCTTTTTTTTTATGGTTTTGGAAATGGAATTTTATATAAAATTCTACTTCAAAATCAAGCACTTAAAAGAATAATCATCTTTGAAAAAGAATTAGAACTTATCTTTTTGGCCTTAAATTTCATAGATTTTAGCAAAGATTTAAGCTTAGGGCGACTCATTATTTTACATCATGATGATATTAATCTTCCTAAAATGGATAAAGTTTTTCGTTTGATAGGGGATTTGTTTTATCGTTCTTATAATCTACACATTGCTAATGATTTTTATGAACACTATAAAGAAGATATTTTAAAACTTAATAAACTTAACATGCAAATCATCAAAAATCACAATCTTATGCATGGTAATGATCCAAAAGATGCTCTTCAAGGCATAGAGCAATTTGTTTATAATCTTCCTCAAATGATTACCCATCCTAGTTATAAAGAATTACTTTCCAAAAGAAAGAATTTAAGTGATACAGCTATCATTGTTTCTACAGGACCATCTCTTACTAAACAACTTCCTTTGTTAA
>NZ_NXBD01000030.1:0-1383 GCF_002383965.1 Campylobacter sp. 110
AGAAAAATCTAAATTAAGGAATTAATATGAGTATCTTTAGCATCAATGATAACTCAAACTATGGTTCTATACTTTCACAAGCAAAAGCTAATAAAGAAAGTAAAGAAAATTCTAAAATAAGTTTTGCTAATGCTTTTTTAAAACAAAATGCTAGTAAATTAAATGAAATTCAAAATGCAAATTCACAAACCCTAGTAAGAAGTGAAGTATTAAATTCTACTAATACAACAAATACTAGCAATAATACTAATTTTAGTATAAGTAGTAAGACAAGTTCTCCTAATTATGATATATCAAGTGAATTTAAAAACTCTATTTATACTCTAAAATATAAACAAGTAGATTTAAACACTGATACAGCCTATGGTTATAGTGTGGATAAAGATGGTTATATGGGAAGTGATTTTAACAAAGCTGCGGGACTTCCTGAAGATTTTAAGATACATAAATCTACTTTGGATGAGATAGAGAGATTTAATCAACATGGTATGGCTGATGAAACTAGTGGTAATTATTATGATAGTTTTGATATGGCTTCTATTGTTAAATCCTATTATAATAGTTTTAATCAAGTAATAAGTGCATTTCCAAATGATAAAACAAGTTTTAGCGAAGCTGATTTAGAGCAATTACCAAAAGGACTAAATTATGGTCGTAATGAAAACAAAGAAAAAATTGTAAAAAATATATTTAATGCGGAACAATTTCACGAAGCACAAGCGATTAAATATTCTACTATGGGTTTGGATATGAACCTTATGAAACTTGACTTTTCTCCGCAAAGCATGGAGCAAGGACCTTCAAATGAAGGTGAATTTAATCCTGATATGTCAGTTTATCCACAAAATGAAGATGGAAATTATTCTAAAGAAGCTTTATTTATGAGTTTTTTAAAATCCTATCCGCCTTTTCCATCTCCAAATCAAGTTGTTTTTAGTCCTGAAGCAAAAGTTCGTGAAGCAAAACTTGAGCTAGAAATGAAAGCAAATCCCTCTTTTGATATTTCCTTAGACGACATTATGACAGGCAAAGTAGATTTTGCAAGTTTATTAAAAGGTTATGCACAAGATGGCTGGCTTGATGCAGGTATTTATGCAATGGAAAAAGGAGTTGAATGGCAAAATGTATACGTAGGCAGTGGAATCTCTTTTGATAGAGAATTTCATCAAGCAAAAGCTAATGGTTGGAAAGCAAGCAGTGAAAGTATAAATTCTTATGTTGGATCTATAATGGATAGACTTAATAATCTTATAGGACAAACTAGGGTTTAAGGGTTATGGATAAGTAGGTTTAAAAACTTGTTTATCTATATAAAAAAATAGAAAAATCTAAATTAAGGAATTAATATGAGTATCTTTAGCATCAATGATAACTCAAACTATG